>CAZQSR010000007.1:14648-33649 GCA_964596145.1 uncultured Ignavibacteriaceae bacterium | reverse complement strand
TACTGGGAATAATTAAGAAAAGTATTGTTTGTAAATAAAACAGAAAAAGATTTTGAAGAAATAATTAATCTTTTACCTGATTCAAAATTAAATGAAGAAATAAAAGCAGACATTTTACTTGAGTATTCATCTGCTTGTAGAGAGTATGGAAATATTGCAAAACAAGTTGAAGTTGCAAATGAAGTTTTATTGAAAGCAAAAGAAACGGATTCGTATCGTTTGATAGTTCAGAGTTTATGGCTTATTGCCGATGCTGAAATCCATTCTCAACAATTTGATGAAGCAAATGCTAATTTGAAAGAAGCATTAAAGTATTGTAATGAATTAACAAGCAGCGAAAGATGGGAAATAACAAATCAGTTTCCCGAAGCCTTTACATTCTGCCAGCTTGGAGAGTTATTTCTTTTTAAGAAAGATTATAAAAAATCGGTGGAAAATTTCAACGAGGCGTTAAAGGAATTAAAATTAACTCCAACTCAAACTGTCGAAAATTACCAGGATGATTTTGTTCTGCTTAATGCGCGTATTTCATCAGGATTGGGAGAGGCTTTAATTGAACTTGGAAAAAAATCATTTAAAGAAGCAATTGATGGTTTTGAGAAAGTTGAAGCAAAAGGAATTCGTGAGCGTGAAAGCAGAAACAGAGCATATTTTGGTTTAATTAAAGCAGCGTTCTCTGAAGGTAATTATGAAGAAGCGCAGAGACTGACAGAAAAGCTTAGTCTGATAAAACTAAATGAAGATTTTGAAAAGATGGATATAAATCCGTTAAATCCTGAGCGAAAAAAGGAAATGGAATTACTCAGACAAAAGAAAAATGAAATTGAAGAAATGAAAAGAAATTCTGAAAATAAAGAAGATGAAAAAAAAGATTTAATGGTCAGTTCTTTGCTTCAAAATAAACAAAGAGAATTTAAAAAATATATTAACACGCTGAAGAAGGAAAATCCTAAACTTTTTACAATTATGAATACCGAACCTTCCAATCTAAAAGAACTTCAGGATGCAGGAATAATAAAACCCAAAATGGCTTTAATTCAATATCTTATTGGTGATGAAGAACTATATACTTTTATAGTTACACAAAACGATTTGTTCATTAAAAAAGTGTTGGTTAATAAAGATTATTTATCAAAACTAATTTATAAATTTAGAACCCAGATAAAAAACCAGGTAAATGATGATAAAACTTCGGGTGAATTATATTCATTACTTATTGAACCATTTGAAAGTAATCTTAAAGGAATAGAGTATATTGGAATAATTCCAAATCAGCAATTGTTTTATCTGCCTTTTGCCGCATTGAAAAAAAACGGAAATCAGAATTATCTATTTGAAGATTATAAATTGTTTTTCATAAATTCGACCTCACTTCTTGGAGTAATTGGAAGTAATGATCAGAAGTGCAATCTTAATCAAGCCTCGTTTCTTGCTTATGCAAATGCTGATGGTACTTTACCTGAAACAGAAACAGAAGTAAAGACAATCTCAACATTGTACAATAAAAAAGAAACATACATTAATGATAATGCGAAAAAAGAAAAACTTTTTAGCAAAATCGGATGCAAAATTTTGCATTTTGCAACTCACGGTGTAACTCTGGCTAAAGACCCAACAAACAGTTATTTGGTGCTTGCACCAAAAGGAGAAAAAGGAAGATTATCCGTTGAAGAAATCTGGGGACTTGACCTTAAAGATTGTCCGCTTGTAATTCTTTCAGCATGTGAAACTGCTGATGGAGAATTAGCCGCTGGTGATGAGGTGATAAGTCTTGCTTTTGGATTTATTTATGCAGGGAGTTCAAGTTGTTTGGCGACCTTGTGGCAGGTAGAAAGCAAATCTACTGTTGATATGATGCAGGATTTTCATAAAAATCTTAAATCAAATTTGTCTCGTGTAGATGCTTTACAGTTAGCTATGAAGAACATAAAAAACAAGTATGATAATCCTTATTACTGGTCTCAGTTTATTTTAATTGGAGATTGGCGGTAAATATATTCCAAAAACAAAGACGATTCCTGATTTGTTCAGTAGAAAATAAACTTTGTAACAGTTATCTTGCAAAGGAATTATTTGATTGATATACAAAAGGAATTAGTATGATGTTAAGGAAGATTTTTGCCGTTTTGATTTTTATTTCTTCCACAATATTTCCACAAATTACGTGGACCCCGCTATTTGCAACAGACTTGGATTCTATTACTGTCGTCTTTGATGCCACACAAGGAAATGGTGGATTAGCAGGTTATACAGGTGATGTTTATGCTCATACAGGCGTTATTACAAATCTTAGCACCAGCGGGACTGATTGGAAATATGTAAAGACAAGCTGGGGACAAAATACTCCTGAGACCAAACTTACCAGAATAGGAACTAATCTTTATGAATACAAAATAAAACCAAGTGTTCGTGCATTCTATGGCGTTCCAACAACTGAAACAATTCTTAAAGTAGCTTTCGTTTTCAGAAGTGCTTCTCCTCCATATTTAGAAGGAAAAACTGCTGAAGGCGGTGACATTTTTCTTCCTCTTGCGAATACCGGAGTTAATTTGACTTTTATTTATCCTGCTACTTTTCCAATAATTAAAACAGTTGGACAAACAGTTGATATAAAAGTAAAATCTGCAAACTCAACTACTCTGGCATTATACATTAACAATAACTTAATCACTCAAACTAATTCTGATTCAATTGTATATACATTTAATGCAACTGCAACAGGAAAAAGCTGGGTCAAAGCAGTAGCTTCTGGAAGCGGTGGAAGTTCCAAAGCTGATTCTTTTTATATTGTAGTAAGACCATCAATTACTTTGCAGCAAAGACCAGCAGGAATTGTTGACGGAATAAATTACACAGGACCAACGACTGTTACATTAAGTCTTTACGCTCCAATGAAAGATTACGTTTACGTGATTGGCGATTTTAATAACTGGGAAGTTGATCCAAATTATTTTATGAAGCTGACACCCGATGGTCAGCACTGGTGGGTTGAGTTAACAAATCTTAGTCCTTTTACAGAATATGCTTTTCAGTATTTGGTTGAAGGACAAATAAGAGTTGCTGATCCTTATGCAGATAAAATTCTTGATCCATCTAACGATCAATATATTTCATCTACAACTTATCCAAACCTTAAACCATATCCAACTGGCAAAACAACACAGATTGTATCTGTGCTTCAGACGATGCAAAATCAATATCAGTGGCAGGTTACAAATTTTACCAGACCAGCAAAGCAAGACCTGATTATTTATGAATTACTTATTAGAGATTTCACAGCTGCACACTCATATCAATCTTTAATTGATACAATAGGCTACTTAAAGACACTCGGTATTAATGCTATTGAACTGATGCCTGTGATGGAGTTTGAAGGAAATGAAAGCTGGGGATATAATCCTAATTTTATGTTTGCTCCGGACAAGTATTATGGGACAAAATTTAAACTAAAAGAATTCATTGATAAAGCTCATCAGAATGGAATAGCTGTAATTTTAGATATTGTTCTTAATCATCAAATGGGAAGTTCACCACTTGCAAGGCTTTACTGGGATGCTGCTAATAATAGACCAGCGGCTAACAATCCATGGTTTAATCAGGTAGCAAAACATCCTTACAATGTTGGGAATGACTTTAATCATGAAAGTCAGGCAACAATAGATTACGTTGATAGAGTTGTTAAATACTGGCTTCAGGAATATAAAGTTGATGGTTACAGGTTTGATCTAAGTAAAGGTTTTACTCAGTTTAATAGTGGAAACGATGTAGGATTATGGGGACAGTATGATCAATCAAGAATTAATATCTGGAACAGGATTAAAAGTTCTATTCAGCAGGTCGATTCAACTTCGTATATAATTCTTGAACATTTTGCAGATAACAGTGAAGAAATTGTCTTGCAAAATAATGGAATGATGCTTTGGGGAAACCTGAATTATAATTATAACGAAGCTACTATGGGATGGAATGCAAATTCCGATTTTTCGTGGGGTTCTTATAAAGCAAGAGGTTGGTCAAATCCACATCTAATTACTTATATGGAAAGTCACGATGAAGAACGTTTAATGTATAAAAATATTCAATATGGTAATTCAAGCGGAAATTATAACATTAAAACCCTTCCTGTTGCTTTGAATAGAATTAAACTTGCATCTGCCTTTTTCTTTACAATTCCAGGGGGAAAATTAATCTGGCAATTTGGAGAACTTGGCTATGATTATTCTATTGATTACAATGGAAGAACAGGTAATAAACCAATTCGCTGGGATTATTATTTTAATGCAGCCAGAAATAAACTATACAAAGTGTTTAAAACATTAATTGAATTGAACAAGAATTATGACGCTTTCCGTTCAACTGATTTTACTCTTGCTGTAAGCGGAGCATTAAAGAGAATTAGTATTAATCATTCCTCTATGAAAGTAAATATTATTGGCAACTTTGATGTACAAACTCAAAGTATGAATCCTGTATTTCAAAACACAGGCACCTGGTATGATTATTTTGAGCATACAAGTATTAACGTTACTAATGTAAGTGATCCAATTATACTTCAACCCGGTGAGTTTAAAATTTATACAACAGTTCAATTGCCTGCACCAGAAGCAGATATATTAAATGATGTTAATGGTGACGAAATACAAGCAGTTAAAGAATTTAAACTAATGCAGAATTATCCCAATCCGTTTAATCCATCAACAACTATTTCTTATTCAATTGCAAACAGTGAATTTATAACGCTGAAAATTTATGACGTTTTAGGAAATGAAATATCAACATTAATTAATGAGTATAAACCTGCAGGGTTGTATAATCTTAATTTTTCAGCTAAGGATTTATCAAGCGGTGTTTACTACTATCAAATAAAAGCAGGAAATTATTTAGAAACAAAGAAAATGATTGTTCTTAAATAATTAATAGAGTTAAGTTTAATAAAAAATTGTATTCGTTGTTTTGATTAAAATTGTATAGAAAAATTGATGAAAAAAATTTCATACATAATTTCGTTGCTTATGTTATTATTTGTTTCCTGTAATGATGAAGCCCCCATACTTCCGGGGTTATCTAAAAGCACTATTGAAATTATTTCTTATCCTGCGAATGCAGTAATTACAATCAACGGAAAAAGTTTTAATAAAACAACTCCCTGTGAATTTGACGACTTTGAACCAGGGTTTTATAAAGTGGGTTTAAAGTTAAACAACTATCTTGATACAATCGCTTATTGTCTTGTAAAACGCGGTGAAAAGGCAGTTATACAACTTGAACTAAGAGAAAATCCTTCATACTGGTGGAAAGTGTTTAATACAACCAACTCACAACTTCCAACAAATTCTATTTCGAAAATTGCTGTTGATGCAAATGGTGTTAAATGGATTGGTACAAATGGAAAAGGTTTGGTTAAATTTGATGGCAGTACATTTAATGTAATTAATACTTCAAATTCTCTTTTACCGGATGATTATATTAAAGATATAATTGTTGATGGAAACAATCTTTGGGTTGCTACAAGAAATGGGATTGCAAAAATTACTAATAATAGCTGGTTAATATTTACACGGGAAAATTCAAATCTACCAGATAATGTTATTACATCTATAATTAAGGATAAAAAAAATAACTTATGGTTTGGAACAAATGAAGGTGGAGTTGTTAAGTTTGATGGAGTGTCTTTTTCGGTTTTCTCAACTAATAATTCAGGTTTAATGTCCGATAAAATTAACACACTGGCAGTTGATTCAAACAATGTTCTTTGGGTTGGAACGTGGGGATACGGTATATCTACCTATGATGGAACAACCTGGAGAATCCTGGATAGAAACACAAGTGGTTTAACTTCAGATTATGTTTCAAGTATAGTAGTTGATCAATCGAATAATGTTTTTGTTGGAACAGGAATATCACAATCGCAAGGCTCAGTTCAACAATACTTAAATAATCGTTTTTTAACGCTTCCGGTTTCTGCAAACAATCTAAGTCCTAAAACAATAACCGATATAGTAATTGATAATTATAAGAGAATTTGGGTTTCTTCCGGAGATGCAGGACTTTTTATGTACGACAACAAGAGATGGATTGGCTACAATATTCTTAATTCTGGACTTACAACTAATTCTGTTTTGACCTTTGCGATTGATATTAATGGTGATAAATGGATGGCTGCCAATGGATTATGTAAGTATATCGGGCAGAAGTAAATTTATAGTTTAACCACTGTATCTGTCTTTGCAATAAACATTCCTATTCCATCACCTTTAATATTCCATCTTACATTTGCATTTGATTGTCCGAATATTGCATCTGCGACCTGGTTTGTTCCTGCAGTAATGTAATAATCATAAAACGCTCCATCAAAGACACTGAACTTAACAGCAAACGAAAAAGAGCTTGATATATATGATGTTGATACTTCAGAAGAAAGAATTCTTAAAATATTGCCCTGCGACGATGCAGATTTTTTTAAACACTGACCATACTCTTTGCTTTCAAAAGCTACGTTGCCGTTTATTGTTAGTGCCTGCCATCTTGTAACATAGGCTTCATCATTATTTGGAAAAACCTGACTTTCAAGGTAATAAGTTTTTTTACCATCAATAGTTTTGTTAATTAAAGAACCTCCTATAATCGTTCCGGCAATTGGAATAACAGTTTCTGCAGTAGCACGTTTATCCTGCCATTGAGCTATTAAAATATATTTCTTTCCTTTTACGGGAATAAGATTATTCAAGGAATATAAACCATTTGATGTATGCTTTAATATATAAACCGAATCATCAACTGTTATCGCTACTGCAGCATCTGTCAAATCAGCGTATTCTTTATAATATTTTACAGTAACAGGAAGAGTTCTGCCAATGTAAATATCTTTGATCGGTTTTCCCGCTTCAATAATTCCACGAACAACAATTTTAAGTTCATAGGGAAAATCTTCTTCTTCAACAGTTTGTTCGCAGCCTATAAAGAAGAATGAAAAAGATATAAAAAATATTAACAACAATTTTTTCACATTAAAACCTGTAAGCAATTCCTAAAGTTGGAAGAAATGGAAACAAAGTAAATTGTTTAAGTACAGGTGTTTCCTCCTTTGTAACCGGATCTTTTTTATAACCAATATATTTAGAGAAAATATTATACCTGTTATATAGATTGTAAATATTAAGAGAAAACTCTAATGATTTATCGTCCCACATCACAACATATTTTGCATTTAAGTCCAATTTATGAAAAGCGGGAAGCCTGTATGCATCTCGTCTTGAGTAATCGTAATAAACACTATATGTGTTATTCTCCAAAGATGTTAAAGGAATAAAGGAATACTGTCCGTTAGGTAATGAATAAGCCTGTCCAGTACTATATGTCCATGTAATACTACTATTAAAATTTGTAAATGGTTCGTAACTGATAACTACAGAAATATCGTGTCTTCTATCAAATCTTGGATAGAAAGATACTCCCTGGTTCAATTCATTAAAATATCTTTTTGTATAAGCGAGAGTGTATCCAATCCATCCGTTTACATCTCCGATACGTTTGTTTAAAAATAATTCGAAGCCAAATGCATCTGCTCTGCCTTTTGTTAATTGTTTTTCAAAATCACTGCCATATGAAAAATCTGCTGAAATTTTGTAATCATATAAATTAGATATGTCTTTATAATAAGTGTCAAAAGAGAAAAGAAAAGAACGTTCTAAAGAAGTAGCTTCAATTCCAATGGAACCTTGAATAGCACGTGAAGGTTCAATTTTTGAAGAAGAAGGGTACCACGTATCTGTTGGCAGCAATACGTCATTTCTTACAAGCATATGTAAAGTCTGGTAGGCAATTGTAAATGCTCCGCGTAGGATAAGTCTATCCATTAAATAATATGTGGTTGAAATTCTTGGTTCAAATTTTAAAAATTTATTAGCCTGGAAATAATAAATCCTACCACCAATATTTGCTTTCAAATCGCCAAACAGGCTTAACTCATCCTGAACATATAAAGAAGCTTCAAGTACATTAATATTTTTTCCATAAAATGGCTTGTACTTTAATTCCTGTACAAAATAATCGCTCGTTGTATTGGTAAACATATGATAAATTAATTCAGCGCCAGTTTTAAGTGTATGTGTTTCATCTGCAAAAAGCTGCATATCTCTTCTTAAAAACAAATCGTGTATCGCTGATGAAGTATAAAAATCAAGTGGATTTTTAAGTTGAATTTTATCTTTTATGAGAGTTGTAAAATTGTAGCTTGTGTACATTAAAGATGTATTAGAAAAAAGTTTTGCAGAATTTATACTTGTCCAGGTTAAATTGAAAGTAGCATTTGTCCATGAAATATCAAATCCAACATCTTTGTTGTTAGGGGGTTCGTTTAAATTGTCTCTGCTTACAAAACCACTAAAAAAAATTCTGTCTTCCTCTGAAATAACATAATTAACTTTTCCGTTCAAGTCGTAAAAATTATATCGTGGAATATTTCCCATCTTTGGAATCATCTGCAGAACTTTATCGAGAAACATTTTCCTGCCAGAAAGAATAAAAGTAGATTTATTGCTTAAGGGGCCTTCTATAGTCAAACGACCGCTAATAAGATTTAAACCTAATGAACCTTTAAATTTTGATTCATTGCCTGACTTCATTGTAACATCAAGTACGCTTGCAAGACGACCGCCATACTCTGCTGGAAAGCCCCCTTTGATAAGCTTTACATTTTGCAAAGCATCAGCATTAAAAGTACTTGCAAATCCACCGAGATGAGCAGGATTGTACACAAGCACTCCGTCCACAAGATTTAAGTTTTGGTCTGGTGAACTGCCGCGAACATAAATGCCAGAAGAAATTTCCGTTGCTGATTTTACACCGGGGAGAAGTTGTAATGCTCTGAAAATATCAGTCTCACCTCCAATTGAAGGAAGTTGTTTTATAAGTTCAGGTTCAATTTGTATGGTACTTGTTGTATTAGAAAAATCAGTTTTCCGCCTGTCTTCTATTACAACTTCTTTTAATGTTAACGTGCTTTTAGAGAGTTGAAAATCTGTTCGTAAATTTTTTTGATTTGAAGAAAGAGAAACTTTTTTTACAAGAGTCTCGTAACCCATAAGACTGATAAATAAATAATATTTACCGGCGGGAACATCCGGAATAGAAAAAAAACCATATTTATTTGTTGCAGCACCTCTAATGGGCGGGGATGTTTTTAAACTGTCTTTGTAAAAAACCAGGTTCACACCAATCAGTACTTCACCGCTTCCATACTCGGTTACAACTCCAGAGACATCAATGCTTTTATACTGAGAGTAGGAAGTCATCTGACTTAGAAAAAATAGTAAAAATAAAAATCGGACTCTATTCAAATGAAAAATTGTTGCTTCAATATTTTAATTAAAATAATGTTAAATTACATATGTAATTTAATAAAACTAATTAATTATAAATTGATTAAAACAAATTAAAATATAAATTCATAGCAATTGAAAAGAACAAAACTTATAATAATTATTATAGCTACTTTATTCAACTATTCCTCTGTTTTTCCTCAAATGAGAGTTGGCTTGTTTGGAAGCAGTGTTATACCTACAGGTTATTTTGAAGATGCTGTTGATGTTGGATATGGGACGTCTTTTAATTTTAATTATAGTGTGTTTTCAAATTTTGAAATTACTATTTCCAGCGGTTATTTTAATTGTGGTTATAAAGAAAACCTGGAAGATTATAGTTTTAAGTTTCAAACAATTCCTCTTCTAATTGGAGCAAAATTAGATTTAACTGATTTTGATTTTATTCCTTACATTGGAATTGAAGGCGGAATTTATTTTTCCAAATATGTTTTAGATATTAATGATTTTTCGCTTGGGAAAATTTCTGTTACTACAAACGATAAACATTTAGGTGTTGCTCCTCAAGTTGGTTTTCGAATGAATATTTCTGATGATTTTGATTTGGATGTTTGTACTAAGTATAATCTTCTTAAAAATAAATATATAGCTCGCTCTTTTATTATGATTCAAACCGGATTTGCTTATAGATTTTAATATGAAAAAAATTGTTTTGATAATTGTTTTATCTTTTTCAGAGTTTTATTCTCAACCCAACTGGGTTTGGCAAAATCCTTTACCACAGGGGAAAACGATTAATTCAATGCAAACTTTCTCCTCGTTAAGAGCGTATGCTGTTGGTGAAAACGGAATTTTTCTTTATACTTCTGATGGTGGTGAAAACTGGATTACGAAAGAAATAATTTCAAATACAAATCTTAAATCTATTTCTTTTTTTAATGAATTGATTGGCTGGGTTTGCGGAGAAAACGGAATAATACTGAAAACATCAGATGGTGGAATTAATTTTTCTGTTCAACAATCTAATACCATTTCAGACATTAATTCGATCTATTTTATTGATGCCAGTACTGGTTTTGCTGCTGGATTTTCAGGGACATTGTTATATACATCAAATGGTGGAATGAACTGGATTGATAAATCTTTCAGTGATCAAAAATCAATTTCCAAAATAAGTTTTTGTAATTCTTCGACTGGCTGGTTAATTGGAGAGCAGGGACTAATAAAAAAAACAACAGATAAAGGTAATAACTGGATTATGCAGTCCAGTAACACAAATGAGATTCTAAGTTCAATCTTTATATTTGATGAAAATAATTTATGGATATGTGGTTCAAATGGAAGTATTTTAAAAACCTCAAATGGTGGGTTAAACTGGGATAGAATTAATTCTGGCACAAATTCATGGTTGCAATCAATAGTGTTTACAAATTCTTCAACTGGATTTGTTATTAACCAATCAGGAAAAGTATTTAAAACAACCGATGGTGGTTCTTCATGGTTCCAATACATAAACGCTTCTGCATTTATGTTAAAAATGATTTCTTTTGCTGATTCTCAAACCGGCTGGATTGTTGGAGAAAGAGGTTTAATAATTAAAACAACTAACTCAGGGTTAGAGTGGGATTTTCAATCAAATGGTGTTGCTTTTAACTTCAACTCCTTTATTTTTCTTGATGAAAATACTGGCTGGATTGTTGGCGACAGAGGAACATTACTAAAGACAACTAATGGTGGAAGCTCGTGGACGGCATACGATCCGGGTACATTAAAAGATTTAAATCATATTTTCTTTTATAATCCAAATGAAGCATGGATTGTTGGTGATAATGGTACTATTATAAAATCTTTAAATGCTGGTGAATCGTGGCAGTTTTATGATTTGAGTAATCTTGTTGCTGAAGATTTATTGTCTATATACAAAGATGCCTCGGGTTATACAAGGGCTGTGGGTGTTCCGGGAGAATTTCTCGAAGCCGACAGAGGTGGAATTTGGGTAAGTTATTGGTCCCGATATCGTCTTAGTATTTATAGCGTTTTGCGAGCTATCGCTAAAATTACTCCTTTGACTTGTATTATGGTAGGAGATAACGGTGCAATTGTTTATGTATATAGATATTGGAATGATACTGTCTGGCAGATAATGAATCAATCAACTGAATATGATTTAAGAGATGCATGTGTTGTTGGAAAAAATTGCTGGGCGGTTGGTAAATATGGAACGGTTTTAAAATCGACAAATGGTGGCAGTGTTTGGAATAAAATCTCGCAGTTAGGGGTTAGCTGGCTTAATTCAGTTCATTTTATTGATTCGCTTACTGGTTATACCGCTGGTTCAAATGGAAATTTATTTAAATCTACTGATGGTGGATACAGCTGGATCAAAATTCCAACGGGAGTAAACACTACTTTTAAGCAAGTCTATTTTATCAATAAAAAAACAGGTTGGGTTGTTGGTGCAAATGGCGTAATTCTAAAAACTACTAATGGCGATAATCTTGTTTCAAATTATGAAGAATCAAACTCTGAAAAATTGCATGAGTTTGAAATTTTTCAAAACTATCCGAATCCTTTTAATAGCAGTACCACATTATCTTTCACTCTTCCTGAAAATGGATTTGTTTCAATTGATATTTTCGATATTCTCGGGAGAAAATTATCAGATTTTGTAAACGGAGATTATAATCAAGGTTATAATACTCTACATTTTGATAGCAGGAATCTATCTTCTGGAATTTATTTCTTTAGAGTAATAGCAAAATTGAATTCGAAAACAATTATAAAATCAATTAAGTTTATAGTTAATAAATAATCTGGAAACAAAGAGATTGAAAAGAGTTTTAGTTGTAATAATTATTTTCACTGTACAAACTTTCTCACAATGGAATTTATTAAATCCTAAACCGCAAATAGGAAACCTGAATTCATTAACTTTTCCTACTAAATTTATCGGGTTTGCATCTGGTGAAAACGGTGCGATAATTAAAACAACTGATTCAGGGATTTCATGGTTTAATCTTGTTTCAAATACTGTAAATAATTTGAGATGTATTTTCTTTGTTGATTCACTTGTAGGATGGACAGTTGGTGATAATGGTACAATTTTAAAAACAACAAATGGTGGAATAAACTGGACTGCTCAGAATAGTCATAATTGGTTTTCTCTTTATAGTGTTTACTTCCTTGATAATGCCAATGGATTTATAGTCGGCCAGAATGGAACATTATTAAAAACTACGAATAGTGGTTTAAATTGGATAGCTGATGTCAATTCATTTTCGCAATGGTTTCATTCAATTAAATTTATTAATTCCTCGATTGGATTTATTGTGGGAAGCCAGGGATTGATATTAAAGACGACCAACAGTGGGTTGTCTTGGTTTCTTATATCAATTCCCGGTTTTAAAGATATAATTTACGATTTGAATTTTAGAGATTCACTGACTGGATTTCTTTCCTGCAATTTTGGTAGAATCCTGAAAACAACAAATGGCGGAACCAATTGGCAAACAATGAATGTGGATTCAAATCAATCGTATCACTCAATTATTTGTGAAAATGATTCGACTTGGTTGGTACTTGGAGATTATGGACTTATTAAAAAGAGTTCAAATTATGGCTCAAGCTGGTTTCCAATGATAAATCCCTCAAACCTATTTATTCGTTCTTCAGTAAGATTAGATTCAAATAAATATATTGCTGTTGGTGAATATGGTTCTATTATTTATTCTATTAACGGTGGAATAGACTGGAGACTATATTCTGCAACTTATAATTCACTTTTTTCAATAATTTTTATAAATCAAAATGTCGGTTTTGCATCGGGAGGATCAAAAACATTAATTAAAACCACAAATGCAGGTTCAACGTGGAATGATATTCCAAATTCTGTTTTTGGTTCAGTACAAGATATACAATTTGTAAATGATTCTTGTGGATTTGCTGCGGGGGGAGTAACATCGCATGGAATTTTTCTCAAAAGTACAAACGGAGGAAATACCTGGAATGAATTTGTTCTGGGAGAAAAAATTAATTCAGTTTCTTTTATCGATTCAATGGTTGGTTATATTGGTGGCGAGAATAACTACTTATTAAAAACTATAAATGGTGGAATTAATTGGGATACATTAAAAACAAATCTACCCGACTGGTTTGAAATTGTTTCAATAAAATTTCTAAATGAAAAAACCGGCTACGTAGTTGCAAATGGAATAAATATGCAGGTTAATGAAGCATCAATTCTAAAAACTACAGATGGTGGGCTAACCTGGCAAAGATTTATAATGAATATTGAAAGTGATTTAACTTCAATTTATTGTATAAATGAAAATGATGTTGTTGCAGTTGGGAAAAGTGGTATGATAATTATTTCAAGAAATGGTGGAAGTACCTGGCTTAAAAATGTAACTTCCAGCAACGTTGATTTTAATTCTGTTTATTTTGTAAACTCTTCTTTGGGTTATATCGCTGGTTCAAATGTTTATAATGGAATAATTTTGAAGACAACTGATGGAGGGAATAGCTGGACAAATAATTCTCAACAAAACTTCAGACCATTGAACTCGATTTACTTTTTGGATGAATTTTTAGGATTTGCTGCTGGTAACTCAGGAACAATCCTAAAAACCACTAATGGTGGAATCAGTTTTCTTGAAGAAAATGAAGAAAATATTCCAACTAATCATATTCTATATCAAAACTATCCTAATCCATTCAATCCTTCTACAACAATTTCTTATTCTCTTGCCAAAGACGAATTCGTAACTTTAAGAATCTATGATATTTTAGGAAATGAAATTTCAACCCTGGTTAATGATTATAAGTCTGCAGGTTTCTATAATCTCAACTTTTCTGCGAAGGATTTATCAAATGGTGTTTATTTATATCAACTAAAAACTGGAAATTATATCTCAGTTAAAAAAATGATTTTATTAAAGTGAGAGTAAAAATTTTTAATAAAAAACAGAAAGTTTTATTATATTGCCTTACTAAATTTTGAAAATTTTTGGAGTTAATAATGGCAAGAGAATGTCAGGTAACAGGCGCAAAACCAAAATCAGGGCAAAATGTATCACATGCTCACAATAGAACTAAAAGAAGATTTATTCCAAATCTTCAAAAGAAAAGAATTTGGGTTAAAGAATTGAACCGTTATGTAACTGTAAAGCTTACAACAAGAGCAATTAAAACAGTCGCAAAAAATGGAACTGCAACTATTGCTAAACTGGTTAAAGAAGGCAAAATATCAGCCAGATAATATTTTTTTAGTTGATGATAAAAAAAAGCGTGACGTTATATCACGCTTTTTTTGTAAATAGGGATTTTATCAGGTTAAATCGTGTTCAGATTCTTTTTTACTTTGCCAGATTGCCCATCCAATTAAAAATGCTGCAATAATTGAAATAACAATTCCGATGAAGTAAGAGTCAGTTTTAGGTAGAGTTATATTATAATTCAATACAAGACCTAAAACCAACAAGCTAACCATATTCATTACTTTAATCAAAGGATTTATAGCAGGACCAGCAGTGTCTTTCAGAGGATCTCCAACTGTATCACCGGTAACTGCAGCTTTATGAGCTTCAGAACCTTTGCCGCCATATATTCCGTCTTCAATCATTTTTTTTGCATTATCCCAGGCACCACCAGCGTTTGACATAAATACAGCAAGAAGTTGACCAACTAAAATCATTCCCGCCAAAAAACCACCAAGTGCGTAAGGTCCTAAAAGGAATCCCACAAGAATCGGAGCCATAATAGCAAGGAAACCGGGACCAATCAATTCTTTTTGTGCTGTGTTTGTACAGATATTTACAACTCTGCCATAGTCTGGTTTTTTTGAACCATCCCATATTTGTGGATCTTTAAATTGAATACGACACTCGTGAACAATATAGAATGCTGCTCTTCCAACTGCACGGATTAGCATACTGCTGAACAAGAAAGGAACAGCACCACCAATTAGGAATCCAATAAAAACTCTTGGATCAGCAACGGTTAATTTACCAGCCTCAGCAAGGTATTGGGTTATCGTCATCTGGTTAATTTTATCTTCACTTCCAACTGCAATAACTGCAATAAAGCTGGCGAACAATGAAACCGCTGCAATAACTGCTGAACCAATCGCAATTCCTTTTGTTTCAGCTTTTGTTGTGTTTCCCACAGCATCAAGATCTGCTAGAATTTGTCTTGCTTTATGATAACTTCCTGGTTTATCTGCCTCCATCTGGTGAGGATCATAACCCATTTCACCAATGCCATTAGCATTATCTGCAACTGGTCCAAATACATCCATAGAAATTGTGTTTCCTGTAAGAGTAAGCATTCCAATTCCAGTCATCGCTACACCATAAGCGATAAACAATGGAGGTGTTCCGGCATAAACAATTATTGATAAAAATATTGCAGCTGAAATTGCTATAATGGTTGCAACTGTGCTTTCATATCCAACTGCAAATCCTTGAATGATATTGGTAGCATGACCAGTTTGACATGATTTTGCCAGACTTTTTACGGGATTATATTTAGTATGGGTGAAATAACTTGTAATATTGTTTAACGCTATTGCTAGAAAGACTCCAATTAAACAGGTTAAGGCTGGTCTTAAATCAAGTCCTATAATTCCAAAATTAGAAAGCCATCCTAATTTAGAAGGATCACCATCAGGGAAACCAGCACTAGCCATTGGATTGGCTAAAAGATAATTTGCATCGAAATGAAGATAAACAAAACCAAGTGCAAAAAATCCAACTACACTAATAATTGAACCAATCCAGAATCCTCTATGAACACTATGTAGAGCGGTATCTGAAGTATCATTTGGACCAGCTTTTACAGTATAAGTAGAAATGATGGAACCCAAAACTCCTATTCCTCTAACCAATAAAGGAAATATTACACCTTTGTGTCCAAAACTTGCTAATCCAAGAATCATTGCAGCAACAATAGTAACTTCATAACTTTCAAAAATATCTGCAGCCATACCAGCACAATCACCAACGTTATCTCCAACATTATCCGCAATAGTAGCTGCATTACGAGGATCATCTTCCGGGATATCTTTTTCAATTTTTCCTACAAGATCTGCACCGACATCGGCAGCTTTGGTATAAATGCCTCCACCAACTCTCATAAACAGTGCAAGTAAAGTTCCACCAAAACCAAATCCGAGAAGAGCTTCATATGCCTTTTCACCAAAAATAAGGAAGATCATTGTGCCGCCAAGCAGACCAAGACCATCAGTCAGCATTCCTGTTACTGTACCAGTTCGGTAACCAAGCTGCATTGCTTCTCCATAGCTTTTTGTTGCAGCAGCAGCAACACGTAAGTTCCCTGTTGTTGCTAATCTCATTCCGACAAAACCAACTGTCCAGCTAAACAATGCACCAACCAAAAAAGCTAGAGACCTTCCCCAACGAAATGCATTTGTTTCACCGGTATATGTAATGAATAACAGAATAGTTATTATTACAATAAGTGGTCCGATTTTTTTAAATTGTGCAGATAAATAAGCATTTGCACCTTCGCGAACTGCAGCAGCTATTTCCTGCATTTTCTTTGTTCCCTGATCGGCTTTGTTAACTTGTTTTACAAGGAGTAATGCATAGACAAGTCCTGATATTGCGATTAATAACACAGCAATAAGGGCAATTATTTCAATGTGTGTATAATTAGGGTTACTGAAAAGCGAAAAAGGAATAAATGTTTCCTGTGTTAAATTTGTTGTTTCAGTTGACTGAGAAGAGGAGCCAGTAAAAAGATATAATCCGGCAAATAATAGCATCATAAGGATGAGATAATTTCTTCTCAATTTTCTCGATTTAAATTTTTTCTTTAATAAATTCATTTTATCATTTTCCTAAAATTTAATATTCTTGATTTTATAAAATATTTACCAAAGTTTAAGCTAAACTTTCTGAAGCTGAACGCCACCATTTCGAGTATTCAATTTCAAGCATCTTTCTATCAGGGAATTTATAAAACTTAAAACCAGTCTGGTCACCGACAAAAAATCCTCTTCTGATGGTTCTGAAAAAACCATGAAAAATCGGAGTTCTTGAAACGGTTTTAGTTGGTTTATCAGCACCCTGTTCAAGTTCTCTTATGCAGTCCATTAAATGCAAGCTATTGGAGTAGGGAAGATATCCTGCAAATTTTCCATGCTCATCCCTATCGGTAAGCATATCAGCAAAAAATATTCTTGGAACTGCAATAGGATTTTTAGGATCCGTCATAAATTCACAAAATAATTCCGGCGCAAGTTTAGAAACAACCATTGGTGAAACAGGGCATAATTCTTCATAAATATTTATGTCGTCTTTTTTGTTTGTTGCTTCATATGGAGTGGAGTATAAGGGAAGTACTCTTCCATCAGCAGTAGTAAGATATAATTTCCCAAGGGCACTCAAAGGAATATGTTCAAGCACTCTATAGATGCTAATGTATTTACTTCTTTTGGGTGTTCCGTCATCGTGAGGAACACACCTTTGTTCAATACCATCTAACTTAAAGTAATCACTTTGAAAATTTTTATCTACTTCGAAAAACAAGACATTACCACGGGTGTTTTTTTGTGCACCTATTGCCATATAAGGTCCGAATTGTTCAGGTTCAAGGTGAGAAGCTACCAGTGCTTCGAAACGATAACATAACATATATAAATGTATATTCATAAGTTCTCCTGAAAGATCAATTTAAAAATTGTATTTCTGAGGGTGTCAGAAATTTAAATATTTCACAACCGAAATTATCTACTTGTTTTATAACTTACAATCGATAAAAAATTCTTTAAGTTTAATAAATTTTGGAAGTAACCAGAAAAATCAAATTGTCTGAAAATTTTGTAATATTATTTCATTGATAAGAAAAAAATTACCAATTTTGTGAAAGATGAAATAAAACATACTGTAAGTGAAACGAAATCTGCTCTACATATTTCTTGCAACTTATTTTTTATTTGGGCTGTGTGATATAGCTTTTACACAAACAAGTAAAATTGATAGTCTGTTAAAACTAACTCCACGAGTAAAAGACACTTCTGCTGTGCTTATACTTAATGAATTAAGTGAAAGATATGGTTACGCAAATGATTCTTTAAGTTTAGCTTATGGACTGCAAGCTTTAAAGCTGGCAGAATCAATCAAATTTAAAAAAGGTTTAGCAACTGCTTATTTTAATATTGGCAACTATTATTCTAATAATTTTGAATATACTCTTGCCATAGAAAATTATAATAATACTCTTCGACTTTCCAGGGAAATTAATGATAATAGGATTTATGCAAATGCTTTAAATAATATTGGAGTAATTTATGATTACCAGGGAAATTATTCCCAAGCAATAAAATATTATACAAATGCATTGCAAATAAGAGAACGATTTGGATTTAAAACTGATGTGGCTGTTTCTCTTAATAACATAGGAATTTTTTATTATAATCAGAAGAATTATGAATCAGCTATAAATTACTATTTAAAATCACTTAAACTTTATGAAGAATTAAAAGACAAAAGAGGAATTCTTAATCCAATTCTAAATATTGGAGTGTTATATTTTGATCAAAATAATTTTGATAAATCTCTTGAGTATTTAAACAAAGCATTGAATCTTAGCACTGAACTTAAGGATACTAATGGTATATCAATGGCTTTATCGAATATTGGGAATGTTTATTTTGAAGAG
>CAZQSR010000007.1:8629-14638 GCA_964596145.1 uncultured Ignavibacteriaceae bacterium | reverse complement strand
GAGAAAGATTACACCCATGCATTAGAATATTATATTAAAGCTCAAGAGATTAATGAGCAGATTGGTGATATAGTTGGGATTGTGATCGGTTTGAACAACATTGCAGATTGTTATTTTAATCTTAAAAATTATAACAGAGCTCTTGAATTTTCACATCAGTCATTTAATCTTGCAAAAGAATATGAATTAAATGACGATATTAAAGAAGCCGCTTTTTTATTGGCAAAAATTTACTCCTCTCAGAATAATTACAAAAGTGCGTTGGAATTTTTTAAGGTTGCATCAGAAATTAAGGATTCAATTTTTAATGATGAAAAATCAAAAGAAATAGGACGAGTAGAAGCTCGTTATGAAATTGAGAAAAAAATTGAAGAGGAAAAACGAGCAGAGGAGGAAAGAATTCGAAGAGAAGAAGAAGAACGGACAAGAATAGCCAACCTTCAATATTTTATAAGTATGTCAATTGTACTTTTAGTATTTTTATTTGTTTTCTTTATTCTTAAAAAAGCATTTAATCCAAGACTTGTTGAAGGCGTAATCTTTCTTTCATTTCTGCTGTTTTTTGAATTTATTAATGTTCTTTTAGACCCTTTAATGGAAAAATATTCTGGTGGATTTCCTTTGCCAAAGCTAATGTTTAGTGCAGTTCTTGCGGCATGTCTTACTTATCTTGATAAATTGTTTGAAGATAAATTAAAGAAAAAAATTATCAGAGAAGAAAGTAAATCATAATGTTCTTTAAGGGAAAAATATTGATAATTTTTTTGATGGTGTTTATATATAGCCATAAAGAAAATTATTGTCAGGATAATCAATCTCTGCAAGTTTTGTTAGAAAAAATATATAAAGTTAAAGACACAGCACTTGTTAATACTTACAATTTGATTGCCGAGGAATACTTAAAAGTGCAGGATACTTTAACATACGTGTATGCAATGAAAGCAATTAAAAAGGCTGAAGAAATTAATTACATTAAAGGCCAATATGAAGGATATTTTATTTTAGGGAAGTATCAATGTGGAACTTCACACTATGCAGAAGCTACTGAATACCTCTCTTCTGCTTTAAAGAAGGCTAAAGAAATTAATTATTTGTTTGGTATAGCTTCTTCATATAATGTGTTTGGAATTATAAATGATCTTCAGGGAAATTACCCGCCCGCACTGAATTATTATGTCCAAGCCTTAAATATTTTTGAAAAGCTTAACGATAAACATGGAATTTCAAAATGCTTTAATAATATTGGAAATATTTATTCAAAACAGAATGAAAATGTTAAAGCTCTGGAGTATTATAATAAGGCGCTAAAAATACGCAAAGAGATAGGTGATAAAAGATTAATATCTACAAGTTTATCCAACATAGGAAATATTTACGAATCTGTAAAAGATTATAACAATGCTCTCGCTTATTATGATCAGGCTTTGCTGATAGATGAAGAGCAGGGGAATAAAGATGGCATTGCAAAACTTTTAAATAATATTGGCTATGTTTATGAGCAACAAGAAGATTATCAAACAGCGTTAAAATATTATCAAAAATCCTATAACATAAAAAAAGAATTAGATGACCCGCTTGGAATGGCAGTCGCTTTGAATAGCTTTGGCTATTGTTATTTAAAACTTGGCAAAAAAAATGAAGCATTGAAGTATTCTCTTGAGTCATATAAAATAGCAAAAGAGATTGAATCATTGGATGATATAAAAGAAGCCGCTTTTACATTGTCGAAGATTTATGAAAGTATAGGCGATTACAAAAACTCTTTCACTTATTTTAAGATTGCTTCAGAAACAAAAGATTTAATATTTAACAGTGATAAATCTGCTGAGATTGGAAGAGTGGAAGCTCGTTATGAAATAGAAAAGAAAATAGAAGAAGAGAAAAGAGCAGAAGAAAAAAGACTTGCAGAAGAAGAATCCACAAGAACAAGGATTAGCAACCTTCAATACTTTATAAGTATGTCATTAATTATAACAGTGTTCTTAATTATATTTTTCATGAAGAGAAGAGCATTTAATCCAAGACTTGTAGAAGGTATAGTGTTTTTAGCGTTCCTTTTGTTCTTTGAGTTTGTTAATGTATTAATAGATCCAATTACAGAAAAATTTTCCGGTGGTTTTCCTCTTCCAAAATTACTATTTAACGTAATTCTTGCGACAAGTTTAACTTACTTAGATAAATATTTTGAAGATAAACTTCTAAAAAAGAAAAAAAGAACTACAATTATTATGGAGAATTGATATGTCTTACCAGTTAGTAAAAAAAATGATATCAGATAATTCAAATGAAAAGCAGGCAGAAATTCTGCAAAGATTTTTTAAAACCAAAAAAGGTGAATATGGCGAGGGAGATATATTTGTTGGTATTAAAGTTCCTGTGCTAAGAAATATTGCCAAGCAAAATTTAGATTTAAATTTTTTCGATTTACAAAAATTAATTAATTCTAAAATTCATGAAGAAAGAATGGTGTGTTTGTTCATACTTGTGCAGATGTTTAAAAAAGCAGATGAAAAAGGTAAAGAAAACATCTACAAATTTTACTTAAAGAATACTCGAAAAATCAACAATTGGGATCTTGTTGATTTGTCAGCCCCGAATATTGTTGGAGAGTATCTGCTTGATGAAGAAAAAGATATTTTATATGTCCTTGCAATTTCTGAAAATTTATGGGAAAGAAGGATTGCAATACTATCAACTTATTCTTTCATTAAAGTAAATATTTTTGATGATGCTTTGAATATTTCGAAAATTTTGTTGAATGATTCTCATGACTTAATTCATAAAGCAGTTGGCTGGATGTTAAGGGAAATCGGGAAAAGAAATCTTTTAGTTGAAGAAGTGTTTCTGAAAGAGTATTATAAAAAAATGCCGCGAACTATGCTTCGTTATGCAATTGAAAAGTTTCCCGAATCAAAACGTAAAAAATATTTATCAGGTAAAATTTAATCATTTAGAAATAAAAATATTAATTATGAAAAAAATTGTTGCAATCATTTGTTTAGTAGTGTTAGTTTCATTTATTCATTCACAAAGTAAATCTGCATTTTCTTTACCCGAATATTTTTATAAAAAAATGGAAGGAAAAATCGGTGAAGATTTTTTAATTAAAGCTGAAATTACTCGGAAAGATACTTTTATTAGTGGTTACTACTATTATACAAATAAAAAACATCCCATTTACTTCACTTATGATAGTCGTTTTGATAATTATGATATTCATTTATTTGAAGATGCTGGCTATGATAAAAATTATAACCAACTTATTTCTGGTTCTTTCACCGGAAAATTTATTAATGAAAATGAAATCACCGGAATATGGAAAGATGCAAAAAATAAAAAATCCTATCCTTTTTATTTGAGAGAATCATATCCTGATGGAAGTTTACAATTTGAAGTTGAATATAAACAGCAAACTATCGGGAATTGTGATTCAATAGGTTGTGCTTCAACTTTATTTTTCTACCCGCAAACAGTTTCTAAAATTGAACCCGATATTCAGAAAAAGATTAATCAAAAAATATTAAAACGAATGCTTGCTTATTATGAAGAGGAAGAAAAAGTAGTTTATTACAATTCAATTGATGAAAGAATAGATGACTTCTTTAAAAAATTTAAAGAAGAAATTGATTCAGGAAATGGCTTTTTCATGGATTATCGACTTGGTTGGGAGAACGATTATTCTCTTACAATCGTAAATAATGAAAACGGATTACTTTCCATTCAATGTGTTAATTATACTTATACTGGTGGTGCACATGGGGGAACTCAAATTGATTTTTTAAATTTTGATATAAATACTGGCGAAGAAATATTCCTTGAAGATATATTTATTCCATCATACAAAAACAAGCTTAATAAATTAGGGGAGAAAATCTTTCGTCAGAAAAATAAACTAAAACAAAATGAAAGTCTTGAAAAAGCTGGCTTCTGGTTTGAGAATAATGAATTTAAATTAAATGAAAATTTCGGGTTTAATTGCAATGGAATAGTATTTCAATTTAATCAATACGAAATAGCACCTTATGCATTTGGTCCTTCTACAGTTGAAATTTCATATAAAGAGCTTAAAGATTTACTTAAACCACAAACTGTTATTTCCAAATTTTTAATTAAGCAGTAAATAATTAAATTTGTTCTGTTAATAAATAAACAAGGAAAAGTTTGGAATATACAATTCATCCTGAAGTTAGAATCGGGCATATTCATTTAACAGTTGCAGATTTAGAAAGAGCATTAAAATTTTACAAAGATGTTCTTGGTTTTGAAATTACTTCATGGTTTGGAACTCAAGCGGTATTTTTATCTGCAGGTGGTTACCATCATCATATTGCTTTAAATACTTGGGCTGGCCCTGACGCGAAACAACCACCGCAAGGTCATACAGGATTATATCACTTTGCTATAAGATATCCTTCAAGAAAAGAATTAGCAAAAATATTAAAAAGACTTTTTGAAATTAATTACCCAATTCAGGGAGCTTCAGATCATGGGGTATCTGAATCAATCTATCTTTTAGACCCTGATGGAAATGGAGTTGAATTATACGCAGACCGTGATGAAGAATATTGGCCTGTTGATGCAAAGGGTGAATTGTTGATGTCTACAAAAGCACTAGATGTAATGAGTTTGCTTGATGATTCTCACGAGTAATTTTTTTGGTAAAACTAAGATTCAACATCAGCTTGTAGTTTTTCTGCCCTGTCAGCAATTTTAAGTTGCTCAATCAACTCTGATAAATCACCATCAATAATTCCGGATAGATTATATAAAGTTAATCCTATCCTGTGATCAGTGACTCTGTTCTGTGGAAAATTATAAGTTCTTATTTTATCACTGCGATCGCCACTACCAACCATAGATTTTCTTTGAGCGGCAATTTCATTTGTTTGCTCTCTCAACTTCATATCATATAAGCGAGCTTTAAGTACCTTCATTGCTTTCTGCCGATTCTTTAGTTGAGAGCGTTCATCTTGACATTGTACAACAAGACCGGTGGGTAGATGTGTAATTCTAATTGCAGTTTCAACTTTATTTACATTTTGTCCACCCGCTCCACCGCTTCTAAACACATCGATTTTTAAATCATTCGGGTTTATCTCTATCTGAACATCTTCCACTTCGGGCAATACAGCAACTGAAGCTGCAGAAGTATGTACACGTCCCTGGTTTTCGGTAACAGGAACACGCTGAACCCGATGCACACCACTCTCGAACTTTAGATCGCCATAAACGTTATCGCCGCTTAAATTAAAAATAACTTCCTTTAATCCTCCCATTCCACCTGTGTCGTTTATGTCAATAAGTTCTATTTTCCAGTTTTTATTTTCAGCAAAACGTGAATACATTCTGTAAAGATCGGCAGCAAAAATTGCAGCTTCATCTCCTCCTGTTCCGGCTCTGATTTCCATTATGACATTTTTATCATCATTGGGATCTTTTGGAAGCAATAAAACTTTTATTTCTTCTTCAAGTTTTTCTTTTTTCAATTTAAGTTCATCAAGTTCCATCAGAGCCATATCAGTCAGTTCTTTGTCTGATTCATTATTTATAATTTCTTTGTTTCCACTTATATCGTTTAGGATTTTTAAATATTCCTCGTAAGCAGAAATAATATCTGTCAGATCACTTCTTTCTTTACTTAGTGAAACAAGCTTTTCCATATTATTCATTGTCGAAGGATCAGACAACTGTTCGTTTATTCTGTCAAATTTATCTTTTATCTTCTTTAACTTATCTATTAATTCCATCATATTCCTGAAAATTAGCAGTGCAAATATATTGAATAGATTGGAAGGATTATAGCTCTTTTTGAGTATTGGTTAAGCAGGTAATTATTTAAAAATCAATTTGAAATTAATTATTTCTGCATCACTTAAAATTTTAACCGGAGGACCCCAACCACCAACACCAGAACTTACATAGTATTGCGTATCGTTTTTTTTCTTTAATCCCCAGCTAATCTCATAAATAAGATTTGTAATTAAATTTCCCGGGAAAAATTGACCATTA
>CAZQSR010000007.1:0-8619 GCA_964596145.1 uncultured Ignavibacteriaceae bacterium | reverse complement strand
CTTCTGACAAATTGATCGGTTTATGATCTAAAAGAATTATGGGAAGATTTTCTTTGGAATAATTTAAAATTTGTTTTAATGGTTTTCGATGCAAGTCAGTATAACGAGAAATGCTTCTATCTTCTCTAGCAGCCAATAACAAAATATTTTCTATGGAAATAATTGTATCCCTTAAAACAATTACATTGCTGGATTTTAAAAATTCATTGGCATCTTCTACTCCTACTATCCATTCGTGGTTTCCATTGCAAGTATAAACTCCATATTTTGCTGAAAGCTTTTTTAAGTGTACATCTATTTTCTGATATCTTAGGTTACGAGAAAGATCATCGACAATATCTCCTCCCAATAAAATTAAATCGGGTTTCAGTTCATTTACTTTTGAGACTAATTTTTTTTTAAAATTTCCATCATTAATAGTGCTGAGATGAGAGTCAGAAAAAAATACAACACTTAATGAGTCAACTGTGGATTCTTTTTTAGATAATGTCAAAGTAATATTTTTTATAATAATATTGTCTGCATTTGAAGAACCATATAAGACCAGCAAAAAATTTAATACTAATGCAAGCAAAAAATAATAGAATTTAAGTTTGTTGTATTTCAAAGAATGTTTTTCCGGAAGAAAATAGAAAAATCGATTTAATAATCTTACTAATTCAGCAATAATTATGAACAATAAAAAATATATTAAAAAAAGGAACCAGTATGCACCAATCCATAATAAATAGGAATTTACTTGTTGGTTCAGAAGCGAAGCAAGAATTCTTGAGACTATATAAGCTAAAGCCCAAAAAATAAATATTGACCTATATATATGTTTATATGATTTCGAGAGAATTTCAATAGACTGAAGTCCTCTTCTGAACACATAAATATTAATTGAAGTATAAATTGTTGTAAATATTATAAAAAAGGCGACCATTATTAAATTCGAATTTTTTTTAGTTAACACTCGTTAGAAAATTAAAGTTCTTTTCAAAAAGTTAAACATAAAATACTCATTTTTTATTTTGACATAAACATATAATTAATTATTTTTTCCACAATTATTTTAACTAATAGTAAATTGTTACCCCAAGATGGGGTGACTAATTGGAATAAAGTAAAAATTGAAAAAACAGCACGACTACTCAAAAAATCTGAAGAAACTTCTCGAACTTGATTTAACAGAGAGAGAAGCAAAAATTTATATGGCTTTACTTTCTAAAAAAGCTTTTACCATTTCTGAGCTGCAACAAACGGCAAACGTCCCTCGAAACAAAATTTATGAAGTGTTAAATAAAATGATTGACCGAGGAATCTGTATTGAACATGATATTGGCAATATAAGGTATTATGAAGCTGTAGAACCCAAAACAGCATTTAGCAGAATGCTTGAAAGATATGAAAATAATTTTCGCAAAGATGTTGAGAATAAGAAAGAAATAATAAAAAACCTTGTAGAAATTTTTACTCCTGTTTTTGAAGAAAATAAAGAAATTGTTGATCCTCTTGATTTTATTGAAGTATTGAAGGATAAAAACCAGATACAAAAAAAATATGTCCAGGCTTTGAATGATACAAATTATGAAATTCTTACATTCAATAAAGGTCCATATGTTTGCGATAATACAGATAGATTAAATGAACAAAAGGAGGCGGAAACAAATCTTCTTCTAAAAGGAGGAATTTGCAGAAACATTTATGAATTTGAAGAAATTAAAAATAACGAGTGGTTGTTGAATTATATTCAGGATCAAAAAAAATTAGGACAGCAGGCAAAAGTTATAAAATCACTACCAATTAAAATGATGCTGTTTGATGAAAAAATTGTAATGTTTCCTTTACAACAACGTTTGGGTATCGCAAATAAAATTACTATGATTTACATTGAACACAAAGAACTGGCGTTAGCTTGCAAATTATTATTCAATATTTTGTGGGAACAAGCTACATCAATTGAACTTGCTATTGAAGAACTGATGGAAGAAAGTAAAAATTAAAATCTTTGGAAATATGATGAGCAAACTGATAAAAAATATTTGTACAAATAACAGAAAGAATAAATTTATACTCGTCTTTTTGAAAACGATATCCATCTTTCTTTTTGCATTTATATGTGCAGCGTGTTCGACAAATCCTCCCGATTCTCCAGAACAGGTAATTACAATTTACGGTAATGATTCAACCGTGGTATTAAAGTATTCGCCTCAGTTAACAAGTATAAATAAAGTTGTATTGATAGAAGATTTTGCAAACGTTAGCTGCAATCCTTGTGTCGTTTCAAATAGAATTTTAGAATCTTTAACTAAGTACTCTTTAGGTTATGGGAAGATTTCTGCAATTAAATTTCCAACAAATTTTCCGGGACCAAATGATCCTTTTTACAAAGCAAATTCTTCTGAATGTAATGCAAGGATGTCTTATTATAACATAATTACTGCTCCGACAATTATTTTAGATGGGATACTGCGCCCAACAGCATCAGATTCCAATGATATAAAACAGAAGATAAATTCTCGTTCTTTGCTTAATACAAATTTCAGAATCACATTGAATGACAGTATTATAGGAGAAGATTATCTAATTAAGTTTTCAATAGATGTCTCAGATACTGTAGGAATTGATTTTACAAATCTGGTTTGTTATGTTGTAGTTACCGAGACAGATATTGAATTTACTACTCCACCGGGTTCAAACGGGGAAACAAAATTTTATGATGTAATGCGCGTTGTTTTTCCAACATCAAATCAAAAATTTAAAATTTATTCCGGTACTTCCGGCAATACAATCAATGAAAGAAAATTAAAAATCAATTCTTCATGGAATAAAGATAAAATTCACACTGTAATCTTTATCCAAAATAAATTAACAAAAGAAGTTTTACAATCTGTTTCAACATATTAAAAGGAGAAAAAATGAAAAAAGGCTATACTTCGTTTTTCGTCCTGGTTTTTGTACTAATTTTATCATTCTCAAGTACATATTCCCAAACTCAGAGAAATCCGGTACTAGAATATTGTACCGGCACATGGTGTCAATGGTGTCCATGTAGTCATGCTATAATTAGAGATCAAATTTTAGTTTCATATCCAAATGCAATAATACTTGGCTATCATGGGCCAACCAACAGCGGAGATCCTTATGCAGGTTTTCCAGGTTATACAATTATGTCTTCACTTGGACTAAATAGTTATCCGACAGGTATTGTCGATAGAGTATCTGGAGTAATTTCAAGGTCTTCATGGTATCCTAACATCGCAACAAGAAACAATGTTCCAGCAAAAGTTGACATAAATATTATTAAAACTTTCGATTCAACTAATAATCAATTACAAGGAACAGTTTATTTTAATGCACTAGAAAATCTTACTGGTTCTTATAAATACTACCTGACAATACTTGAAGATAATTTGGTGTACGCTCAAACTGGAAATAGTTCCTGTACAGGAGGCACTGAGTACAGACACAACCACGTGGTAAGAAATATTTTAAATGGCGCTACAGGGGATACAATTACAAATCTTGATTGGTCTGCAGGACAAATAATTTCCAGACCGTTTGCTTATACAGTAACTAATATCACTAATTTCAGTAACTGTCATATGGCTATTGTTGTATATAAAGTGGGAGGTTCACTGGTTACAAGTGAAATTCAGCAAGCCAAACAATGGACTTTAAGCGGGGCAGTATTACCAGTTGAATTAGTAACCTTTACCGGTAATGTCAATCCTGAAGGAATTGAACTTCAATGGAAAACAGCAACAGAAATTAATAATCATGGTTTTGAAATCCAGCGTTCGCTTGATGGAAAAAATTTCATCACTGTTGGTTTCGAAAAGGGATTTGGTACAACTACAGATTATAGACAGTACAATTATTTTGATAAATTGTCATTCAATGAAAGAGTAGCTGTTTATTACAGGTTAAAGCAAATTGATTTTTCAGGAGAATATAGTTATAGTGATGTAATTGCTGTAAATTATGATATGCCAAAAGAATTTGCACTTGTTCAGAATTATCCAAATCCATTTAATCCTTCCACTATAATTAAATATACTATTGCTAAAAACAGTAATGTGTCATTAAAGATTTATGACTTGCTGGGAAATGAAGTTGCAACATTGGTTAATGAAACAAAAACTCCTGGGACATATCAACTGGAGTTTGATGCTTCAAATCTTTCTTCAGGGACATACTTTTATAAACTTGTTACAGACTATTTTGTTTCAGTTAAAAAGATGGCTGTAATTAAATAACTTATATAAAGCTTCGGGAGTAATCCCGAAGCTTTCATTTATTTCAAATTAAACTAAAAAAATGACTATGAAAAACAAAAATCAATTTTTAATTCTTACTCTTTCATTATTATTATTTGTAACAGGAGTTAATTCGTTATTTGCTCAGACTTTTTCATTTCAAACTGCAGTGACCTCGAAGATTGATACTCCTAACAGTGAAGTGGTTTTTGATATACCTATCATCAATACATCAAACCAGACCATCACTGTTTGTGTGATGAGACGAAATGAGATTCTACCTGCTGGTTGGCAAGGCTCTATGTGTTTTGATGAATCCTGTTTTCCTCCGAATATTGATAGTGTTGCCACGACTCCAGCATTTAATAGTGCACCAATAGCTCCAGGTGATACAGTTGACTTTTCATATCACGTTTTTACAGGCTCAAATCCCGGCACCGGTACATTTAGCATTGTTGCAAAAGAAACACGAAATATGAATGACAGCATCAGAATCAACTTCACTATTACAACAAGACTTTCAAGCATAAATGAAGAACTATTAAGTCCATCTAAAATTGAATTAAAGCAGAATTATCCCAATCCATTTAATCCTTCAACGCAAATAAACTTTTCTATTTCTTCAAGACAATTAGTAAACCTGAAGGTTTATAATATTATTGGAAATGAAATCGCAACACTTGTTAATGAAGTTAAAGAACCTGGAAATTTCTCGGTTGATTTTAATTCAAAAACAAAAAATATAAATCTTCCAAGTGGAGTATATTTTTATAAATTGACCGCTGGTAATAAAGTATATGTTCGAAAAATGATTCTGGAGAAATAATGAGAACAAGAATAGCTTTCATAATTCTTCTTTTTTCGCTTAGTTTGGTCTTTGCTCAGAGCACAAGGAAAGCCCCAAATTTTGTTTTAGAAGATATTAACGGTAAAAATGTTGAATTGAAGTCGTTGATTGGCAAAGGACCAATTCTTATAAGTTTTTGGGCAACGTGGTGTAAACCTTGTATTGAAAAAATGGTAGAATTACAAAAAATTTATCATGAATATTCTTCTAAAGGTTTTATAATGCTTGCAATCTCAACTGATAATGAAAAAAGTGTTGGTAAAGTTAAACCACTTGTAAAATCAAAGAACTGGAATTTTCAGGTCCTGCTAGATAAAGATGGAGAAGTTCAAAAAAAATATTATGTCCAGGCGGTTCCATATTCTGTGTTGCTTGACAAAAAAGGAAACATTATTTATACACACGAAGGATATATGAAAGGTGATGAACTTCAAATCAAAAAAATTCTTGATGAGAAATTAAGCGATTAAAAATGGTGTAAGAATGATTAAAAAGTTTTTTCTAATCGGATTAAGTGCATTCCTGTTCTTTAATGTTTCTATCTTATCTCAGGAAATTGAAGAGAATGATGTTGACCAGAATATTGTATATCTCCCTGAAGGCTTAAGCATCTCTAATCAGGTTAAGTATTCTTATGACATACAGAAAAAAATAGAAATCTTTGAAGATTGGTTTAATGCAGATTATAGAAGCGGAATTTTTTCAGCAGGAATTCGTTTTGAAACTTTCCAACCCAATGATCCAAGTTTTGCTGTTAATCGAAGTAAAAAAAGATTTTCGGATATCGCATTCAAATACCTGAAAACAGAAATTGGTAACGCAACTGAAGGACTTGATGTTACTGTTGGTAATTATTATGCGATGTTTGGAAGAGGTATGATACTCAAAATTTTTGAAGATAGAAATTTAAGAGTAGATAACAATCTTCTTGGAGTGAAATTTGTAGGGCGCTATGCGGATTTTGTATTAACAGCTCTTACAGGAATGCCGGAAAACACTCAGCAAAAAAGAACAGATATAATTCATGCTGCTGATCTTGAATATAGAGGCATAAATGATTTTAAAATGGGTTTATCTTTTGCTTCAAATCAATCTGAACGGGACGGAGATTCAAGAACAAGATTTATTTCATTTAGAATTCAGCCTTCAATCTGGAATTTTGACCTTTATTCCGAGTATGGAATAAAACAAAATGATGATATTAAATCGCAAGTGTTCAAAGATGAAAAAGCAATAATTGGTAAAGCATTCTATTCCAATTTAAATTTTTATTATGAGTCTCTATCTCTGGTTGGAGAATACAAGTATTACGATAATTATGAATTTGCTACTTCAAACGATTTGACAACTGTCTACAATATGCCGCCTGCAGTTCGGAAAGATTATACTTATTTACTTTTAAATCGTCATCCTTCTCCTTTAAATGCAAATAACGAACAGGGATTTGGAGTTGAAGCTTCGTATAATTTTTATGAAGAATCTAATATTACTTTAACTTATGGTGAAACTAAAACTTTACCTTCAAGTTCCTATTATCAACAATTAATGGGTTCAGCAGTAGTTGAAAGAGTGCAATTAAGAGAATTCTTTACGCAGGTGTTACATCATTGGGGAGAAAAATTTGTAACAATAGCAGCTTTTGGTTATAATGAAGAATTATCTAACGACACAAAAAATTTAACCCCCGTCCTTGATTTACGCTATTATTATGATGATATAAATACATTCCATGTAGTTGTTGAACACCAATTAAGTAAAAATCGCACTACTAATGAAAAATATTATGATGATGTTCTTACTCTTGAATATCTTCGTTCACCAAAATTTTCTTTATCATTCTTAAGCGAGATGCAAACAAGAGAACCAATAAAGGGAAAAATTGTAAGAACTTTCTGGAATTTTTTGCAGGTGGGGTATAAATTTGGTGAACATACAGATGTAAGTTTATTATTTGGTTCAAGACAGGCAGGAGCAATCTGTATTGGTGGAGTTTGCCGTTATGAGCCTGAGTTTCGTGGTGTTGAATTGAAAATGCTGACCAGGCTTTAATTGATAAAAGTATATATTTAATTTTTTTTTTGTGATTTATAGGTGGTGATGACAAATTATAGTGTTTTTCTCATTTTATAATGAGGGATTGTTACTTCTATGAATTCATCACCATATTTTTCGTAGCCAAGTTTTTCATAAAACGGAACAGCATATTTCCTGGCGTGCATTTCAATTTTTGAAAATCCATTTTCCCGACAGAAATTTTCGAAAAATAACACCATTTGTTTACCGACACTTTTTCCTTGCAGCGATATATCAACAGCAACCTGTCTCATCTTTGCAATGCCATTTCCAACATCTTTGAGGAGAATACATCCAACAAGTTTATCGTTAATGTAAGCTCCCCAGTGAAGTTCAGAAGCCTCTTCTTTTAACTGTTCTTCTGTAAAATATATACCAAGTGGTCTTCTCAGCACATCTTTTCTCAATTCGACTTCTTTATTGTATTCGGTTGAGTTATGTTCAATTTTTCTTATTTCAATATCCATTAGATTGATTTAATCTAAATATTTTTTTGGATATTCATAGAATAAAATCTTTGCAGATTTTTCTTTTATTTGTTTCCAGCTTTCTGTGGATAAATTTAAAGAAATAACGGCACATGTCGGGAAATCATCTAGTTTTGTATCAGTGAGGTAGTGAAGAAAATACAGCAATCCCGGATTATGAGAGAACAGCATTATAATTGAAATAGAATCGTCAACTTGTTTAAGAACAGATAAAAATTCTTCTACGTCAGCAAGATAAAGGTCTGATTCTTTTAATATATTTTGTATGTCATAATCAAGATGTTCCGCAAATATCTTTGCTGTTGTATATGCTCGGTTAGCCGGACTTGAAATTATTAGATTAGGTTTTATCTCTTTTTTTTTAATCACATCTGCCATAAAAGGAGCATCTCTCAGACCTCTTTTATTCAAAGGTCTTTCGATATCTGGTAATCCGGGTTTATCCCAGCTTGATTTTGCGTGCCTTACAAGAATAAGATTTTTCATTTTTAGCTTCACTAAAAATTATTCTTTGCTAACATTTTTTTTAGTTCTTCGAGGTTTGCTTTCTTTTGTTCAGAAAATGTTTTGCGGGCATATTCAGTATAGAAATGATGTTGTAAAAAGAAATCTAAGTTCAGTTCAAGCCACTCTTTTTCATTATATATTCTGCCAAAAATTTTTCGCCATTCATCACGCAAGGATTCATAACGATCGAAGAAATTTTTTTTACCAAGATATGCCAGGTCCGAATCACAAAGTACGTATTCAAGAATATTAGAAGGTTTGTTGGATAGTTTTGTTTTGCTAATACAGTTTTTTACAGTCTGTATTTTTTCTTCAGGATAATTATTTGCTTTAAGAAATTTCTCGGCTATTTCGGCACTTTTTTCTTCGTGACCTTCGTAGAGCTTAATAAAACCGGTATCATGAAACCAGGCGGCAAGTAACAGTATTTCCATTTCATCTTCACTTAAACCAGAATTATTGC
>CAZQSR010000006.1:0-33987 GCA_964596145.1 uncultured Ignavibacteriaceae bacterium | reverse complement strand
ATTTAGCAAACTGCACTTATCTTTCTTTGCAAGTGCAGTTTGCAACAATGTTAATTAATAGAACTACTTAGAACAACAAACTTGTAACGGAGCAACCAAACCAAAAATTTAATAACTGCCCAATGCGAAATGGCAGTCGGGTTGATTGGCTTGTTATATGGCGATTTAAATTTATTGAAAAAAATTATAGTTTCTTTCGCATAATGAATAGATATTTAAAACCCCTTAAATAGAAATTAAATCTTCTTGCACGGTTATGCCATAAACCAGTATTAGAGGTTTGATTGTGCCTTGTTACACAAATAATATCTAGTGTTTCAAAATATTTTTCTAAAAGTTGATATAAGAGAAAACCAGTTGGAGTAAATTTCTTTTTAATCCATTGATCCCCGATAAGCCAAGCCATTGCTTTTCCAGGTTTAAGAATTCGATAAATTTCTTTTGCAACTTTTTCTAGTTCTTTAAAAAATAGTGGGTCTTCGCAAGAAATATTACCAATACATTTTTTATTTTCTGAATATTTTATGTTATCAGAATAGGGCGAATCAATGAATACAAAATCTACAGAGTTATTTTCTAAAGGAATTTTTCGGGAATCATTTTTAATAATATCAGGACGAACCTTATTTAAATCATAGCCGATAACCTTTCGATTTAATTCTTTAGCAACATCGATAGTTGTGCCACTTCCGCACATTGGATCTACAATCAAATCATTTTCGTTTGTATATCGTTGGAGTAAGTTCCAAATTATAAATGCAGGTGTTACGCCATTATATTTATTGTTGCCGTGAGGAGTATCGCCATAATTTTGTGTAGGAAAATCCCAAAGAGTAGTTGATTCTATAATTAATTCTTTTTTGGTTTTTGGCATAATAGAAGGTAATCATTTTATAAGATTTTTAAGATCATCAATAAATTTGGAAAACATTTTTACTTTATTACTTTCTTCAATGTCTGTTTCGCTAAGAACATAACTGCCATCTAAATCTACCTCAACAATTGCTCTTCCCTTTTTTGTCGGTTTTTTGACCGTAAGGGTACCATCTTCATCTGGAGTTACAAAATAGACTTTTATATGTTGAGTTACTTTGTCAGAGGCTAATTTAATCTTCCAGTAACCAGTTTGAGCAATACGTTCTCTAAGAGTTACCTTGCTTGAAAGAACAGCAACGACCTTGGATGTTTTTGGATTGTATATGATGATATCAACATCGGGTAAATGGGAACCAAATTCTCCATAGTCAATAAGAAGATTTCTTTTTACCAATCCTAATTCTTTTGATAAATTTTCGCCGTTTGTTCTTTCAAGAGAATTTCCATTTATAACTTCAAGCCCAAGGTTTTTCACTTCGTCCGTAATTATATATTCAATTAATTTTTCTAGATTTTTACCTTTAAAAGCACGCCAAGATTGTTCGTGGTCACTTCCATCAAAATCTTTTTTATGTTGTGCCTTAGCTTCACTGAGAAGATTTGAAATTTGACGATAAGTGTTTTTGCCATATTTTTCTTTTTTCTTGTTGTATAAAACAATAAGGTCTTTTATAGTCATAATTTTTCCATAATTAAAATATATTCTGTTGGATAAGCTAATTTTAATGAGCTGTTTGTTGATTTAACAAATTGACCGGTCGATTTATCCCGTGTTGAAGGTAACATTTTAGATGGAATTTCACGATGAATAACATCAAAAGTTCTGAAACCTATATTTTCGAATTGTTCTTGAAAGACTTCTGCATTTAGAATTTTAACACCTTTGAATTGTGTATTGCCAATAACTATACAGGCTTTTCCTCCTTGTTTTAAAACTCTTTTCATTTCGACAAATGATTCTAACATATCAGCAAAATAGTTTTTAACTTCTCTTCCTTTTTGATTATCGCCCAATAGAGAAAATATTTCTTCTGCTAAATTGCTTTTCAAATCAACTGAATTTCTTTCTTTATATGCACTACCAATAAATTTTTTTCGGAATTCTGAAAGTTCATCTAAATAGCCAAACCATAAAGAAGGTAGTTGATGTAAATCAGCATATTCGTATGATGTAACGTAAGGTGGACTTGTGATTATTAATGAAGATTTTCCTTCTTCAGCAGGTAAATTTCTTGCATCACTACAATTAACAATTCTAAAATCATTTATCGCCTTTTTTATTTTAGCATCTAAAATTTTATCAAAATCATAATGTTTTCGAATCATTTTTTTTAGTTGATTTAAAAATAAAGTAAGAGGTTCGTAGATTTTTTTATTTTTATCTCTAGTTGGTTTTACACTTTTTTGGAGCCATATTGAACAAGATTTTAATATTTGGGCAAAAGCTATTAAGAAAAATTCTCTGACGTCTTTGTCATTTATTTCTAATATTCGTGTGAAAATGATTAATAATTTGTCTTTTTGGTTTGGTAAAAACCAATAATCAATTCTTTCATTTTTCGGTAATAATTCTATCGATTTTTTTTTGAATAAATCAAATTGTCCATTTAATCTATTTTGTAAATCAAATTCTATTTTGTTTAATTCCTCCATTAACAATAGCGGTTTTATTGGTGTAGTCTTAACTTTTGCTAGAAGGTAAGCGATTTCATTAATATCTGTTCCAATACCTATTCTATTGTTTACAATAGCTTCAACTATAGTTGTACCACTTCCCATAAATGGATCAATAATTATATCATTCTCTTTGCTTAGCTCTTTGATTAATCGTGACGCAAGTTGAGGAATAAACTTTGCTGGATAAGTGTAATAACCGTGAGTAATATATGTAGTATCTTTAATGGTTTTTTCAGCGAAAGACCAAGTTCTGTCAATATCTATATTTGATAAATTTTCTTTCTCTATAAATGATGATTCTTTCATTTTTCCTTTTCTTTTTAACAAAAATAAACATTAACAACTACAAATGTAAGATTTCTTTTTAGCCATATAACGACGTTGCCGATAACCCGCTGCCCAGAACAACAATGCAGATTAAAACGACAAAGCCAAAAATTTAGCAAACTGCACTTATCTTTCATTGCAAGTGCAGTTTGCAACAATGTTAATTATTAGTACTATTTAGAACAACAAACTTATAACGGAACTACCAAGCCAAAAATATAAAAACTGCCAAATGCGAAAAGGCAGTCGGGTTGATTGGCTGGTTATATGCAAATTTAGCCTTTTCTTAGTATTTGATAGCCATTTATTCTAAATGGGAAATTATAATAAATTATTTTATCGCCATTTTTAATAGGTAATATCAGTGCCATTTTGGAATTTACAAAACCAATTGATGAAAATTCTAATTCATATTTATTGTTGTCGCTATAAGGATAAAATGAATTTGTAATAGGAATAATTTCATCGCTAAAAATTGCAGCGGGCAGTAATATTGTCGGACGAATTGAAAATAGGCTGTCAGTTTTTTGCATTTCAATAAGATTCGCAATCTCATAATATTTGTCATCGGTGCTATCAGGTAAGGAAAGCTTTTCTTGTCGTAAATCTTTATGTGTTATTTGAAATTCTTTTGACTTGTTAAAACATATTTTCCCATCATCTTCAATTAGTGTATAAGCATATTTAGAAATATTAACTAATGTTAAATTTGCACTGTCTGCATAAAAAGACCAATTCAGTTTTATAAAATTATCTTTATAATTTTTTAATGCTAAATTTGAGATATTATAGCGAAATTCTTCGCCAATTTTTACGAAACCACTATCCTTTTCAAACAACATTTTATTTTGTGTTTTATTCTTGATTGAACACAAAATAGTATCCTTTTTAATCTGCCAATAAATATCGACAAATTCATTAGAAATATTTTTAAGATTATTTGATATTTTATAAATGCGCTCATATTCTATTACTACTTTGGCGCTATCCCAAATTATACGCAATGGATTTTCTAATTTGTTCTGCAATTGGAAACCTATAGCGTATGGCTCAATATCCATAAATAATTTTATATTATCGTTTTCAAAATAATGGTTATATCTGCCAAATAATCTTTCTTGATATGTTGATTGTTCTTTTGTTTGTTTATAAATGTCAGTTTTATAATTGTACCTTGTAATAAAAGAAGAACAACTGTTCAAGAGTAGTGCAAAAAATAAAATTAATACCAATTTTGTTTTAAACATTAAAAACCTCTAATTCATTGAAAAAATAAATGATAAACCAACACCAAAAGTTGTAGTTCCCTCACTTATACCGACTCTTGGAGATATTACAAAAATATTATTGGATGCAGTATTAAAAACTAAGCCAATACCAAGACTGAAAACAGTTGTATCGTCTTTCTCAGTTTCTTCATTCCCATTGTTATCCTCAAGTTTTACTTCACCGGTAACATATGTAAATCCAACCGATGGTTGAATACGGAAAGATTCAGAGGCATTAAAATAACCAAATAATGAGCCACCAACTGAAAAGAACCCGCCAGACATATCAATATTAAAGTCATCAAGAACGTCGTTTGAATATGACTGCCAATCATATCCAGCTCCAATGGCAAATGAAATCGGAATTTCATCATTCTGTTTTAGTGCATAAAACGTAATACTTGGTGAGATAACAGTTGCACTCAAGTCAGCACCTAACAATTTTTGGTCAAAGCTGAAACTTTCTACACCAATTCCAAAATCGAAAATACCATTGACTGAATAGCCAACACTTCCACCGATACCAGTAACATCCTCATTTGTGGAAAAACCAGCACCAATTCCAAAACCATTTTGACCTCTTTCTAAATAAGCACCTTGCCCATAGATTGAGGAACAAACTAATGATAACATAATTATAATTGGAAAAAATGACTTCATATTGCCACCGTGATTTTTGCATATAACTATTACTTATACTGCGTGATATAGTTACTTTGGGAACATATATATGCACGCAGTTGCATATATACATTCCAATTGTTTACAATTTGTTCTAAATTCTTAATATTTAAAAATAGGGACCGCATATATATCTTCCTAATGGTTTTCAGTCTAATGGACTTTTAACACCCAGCCCTTTATTCAAAACATGTGTATAAATCATTGTCGTTTTTACCGAACTGTGTCCTAATAATTCCTGGATCGTCCTAATATCATATCCATTTTCTAGCAGATGCGTAGCAAAAGAATGTCTAAAAGTATGCGGGCTTCCTGGTTTGATTACACCAGCTTTTTTTATTGCCTCTTTTACAGCCCGTTGTACTGTGCTTTCGTGAATGTGCCATCTAAACATCAATCCACTTTCTTTATCACTAATAAATTTATCTGCAGGAAAAGCATATTGCCAACCAAATTCTTTTCCCGCATTCGGATATTTGTTTTTTAAAGCATACGGTAAAAGTGTTTCGCCTTTTCCCTTTATTAAATCTTCTTTATGTTGTTTGTAAACTTCATTTAAGTGTTTTTTTAATTCGGGAATAATAGACGATGGTAAAATGGTGTGTCTGTCTTTTTCTCCTTTTCCATCTCTAACAACTATCTGCTGATAATCAAAGTCAATGTCCTTAATCCGCAATCTTAATGCTTCAGATAGACGCAGACCTCCACCATAAAGAAGCGAGGCAATTAGTTTTTGAACACCAAACAAATGATCTAATATTTTTATTACTTCCTTCTTTGAAAAAACAACAGGCAGATGTTTAATGCGCGAAGATTTTTTTATTTCATCTATCCAGCCAATATCTTTGTGTAAAACGTTTTTGTATAAATAAAGTATGCCTTGCAATGCCTGGTTCTGTGTTGATGAAGACACGTGTCTATCAACTGAAAGATAGTTTAAGTAGTTTTTTATTTCTTCTGCACCTAATTTTTCGGGATGAGTTTTGTTGTTAAACAGAATGAACTTCTTTATCCAGGCAACATAACTTTCTTCTGTTCTAGCACTGTATCGGTTTAAGCGTAAGTTTGTCCGCACCTCTTCAAGAAGTTTAGGTTTGTTTGTTGATGAAAGTTTTGTTAAAATCATAATTTATTAACAAGGGTTAATAAAAAATAAACAAACCCGAGGTGATTTCCAAAATAAATTATGGATCAGCTTTAAAAACTTAACTTATATGAAATAAAAAAATTGTCGGGGGAGTTTTCTTGTTTAGAAATGTTTTTACTGTTCTTGTTTACGAAATCTCCAACAAAATAACCAATAGCAGCACCAAGCACCACATCACTTAGCCAGTGTTTGTTATTGTACATGCGTGCCGCACCAACCAATGCAGAAGCTGTAAACCAACCGGCTTTCCAGAAAATATTTTTATGCTCATTTGCCATTACTGTACTGAATGCGAACGCAAGCGTTGTGTGTCCAGAAGGAAAAGATGTATGAGCAAAATCAAAATTAAAAAAATCAAAAGACGACTCGCCTTCTTCGGTAAACGGCCTTGCTCTTCCGGTTATAAATTTAATTGCAGCGTTAATTATACCCGCATAAACAGAGGCTTCGGCAAGGTGCAGACCAAGTTGTCTTGTCTTTTCATTTCGTGATGCAAGTCCGTACAGATAAGTTCCGGTAGTAATTATTATAACAGCTTCAACGTGGTAATAGTCATCAATTCTAAATAAACCATCTGCAAAGTTACTTCTGTTATTAAGCGAAAAGCTTTTTAATTCTTCATCAATTAAAAAAGACGAAGCAGTTGCAACAGTAACAGCGGAGAGAGTAAGCCAATCATTTGGATTAAATTTGCCCGGAGAGTTAAATAAATTTTTTCCTGTATTAAAAAAATCTTTTAAATCATTTTCCTGTGGATAAACATTTGCAGAGAGGAAGAAGAGAATTGAAAATAGAAAATGGAGTTTTTTACTTTCAAAAAATGATTTAACAGAATGGCTGTTCATTACAAAAAGGTTCGTTATTAAAACGAGCCTTCAATGGCTTTTCTTACAAATCCACCTGCTTTTTCAAGGCGAAGTTTAGCCTCTTCGGCTTCAACACCGGCTTTTATCATAACCAGAGCAGTTTTAACATGTCCGCCGGCTTTTTCTAGCCATATTGCAGCTTCTTCGTAAGAGATGCCGGTAATAGTCATAACAATTTTCTTTGATCTTTCAATTAACTTTTTATTTGTCATTTGCAGATCAATCATCATATTTTCATAAACTTTACCAAGCCGTATCATTGAAGCAGTAGTAAGCATATTCAAAACAAGTTTTTGTGCGGTTCCGCTTTTCATTCTTGTAGAGCCCATTACAACTTCAGGTCCTGTATAAGGACAAATAGCAATATCAACCTCTTTTATATCGAAATTTTTTCTTGGGTTGGTAGTAACAAAAAGAGTTTTTGCGCCAAGCTGTTTTGCTTTTTTTACTGCACCAACAACATAGGGGGTTCTGCGGCTTGCAGCAATACCACAAACAACATCTTTTGCGGTCACGTTGGCTTTAATTACATCTTTTGCGCCGTTTTCTTCGTGGTCTTCGGCTCCCTCCTGTGCACGGAACATAGCTTCTTTACCGCCAGCAATAAATCCTTCAATTAAACCGAACGGAGTTCCAAAAGTTGGCGGGCATTCAGAAGCATCAACAACCCCAAGTCTTCCGCTTGTGCCAGCACCAAAGTATAAAAGTCTTCCACCGTTTTTGATTGCTTCAACAATTATATCAACAGCTTTGGTTATGTAAGGAATTTCTTTTTCAACCGCATAAGGAATCAGTTTGTCTTCGTCATTGATTATTCGAAGAATTTCTTCTGTTGAACGAGCATCAATATCCATTGATTTAGGATTTCGCTGTTCAGTTGTCAGATTTGCAATTTCTTTGAATAGTGAAGGGTTAGAATCTGAAATTGAAATCATTTTGTCAGCTCCAGCAATACGAGTTTTTTATCTTTTACGTTTCTTATATTTGTTGGTTTATAATGAAGCTCATACACAGTAGATTTTTTAATGTGTGCTTTGTATTTAATTTCAGCTTTCTGAAATTCTTCAGTTAAATCACCGCCCTTAATAGCCATTAAGTATGCTTTTTCTTTTATCAGCGGAAGCGAGTATCTTATCAACACAATCAAAGGTTCTGTAGCCCTGCTAACAATAAGGTCAAAAGAGTTTTTATACTTGTTGATGAATTCCGGACTTTCTACACGGAAGTTTTCAACAACAAGATTGTTAATCATTAAGTGATCAACAAATTCTTTTACAGCTTCTGTTTTCTTTTTGATTGAATCAGCAAGCACGCCTTTAAGGTCTGGACGCATAATAGCGATAGGCACGCCGGGAAATCCTCCGCCTGTACCAATGTCCAGAAAACGTGTGCACTTTTCGGGAATGTATTTAGAAACATAAGACGAAATAAAAATATGGTTTTCAATTAAAGAGTCGCTGCTTTTTCTTGATACCAAATTTAACAACTGGTTTTTCTGCATTACAAGTTCTGCAAAAAAAGCGAGGCGTTCCATCTGAGTTAATTCGGGATTATAACCGTTCTCCCAATAAAATGAAGTAATTTCTTTTAGAAATTGTTCCTGTTTATTTGCCATCTCATAAAATAAAAAATTAACGTTTCAAATATACCAATAAAATTGAAATATCTGAAGGAGTTATTCCAGCTATGCGTGAAGCCTGTGCGATAGATCTCGGTTTATATTTTTTTAACTTCTCTTTTCCCTCGGTCGATAATCCCTTTAAGTTTGAATAATTTAAGTTCAAAGGAATTAACAGGGATTCGTATTTATCCAGCTTTTCTATCTGTTCCTGCTGCCGCTTAAGATAACCTTCATACTTTAGTTCAATCTCGACCTGTTGTTTGTAATAATCATTTAACTGTAATTCTTCTATCCACGTGTTTTCTTCATCTTTAGCAACCGGCAGAATGTTGTCCAAAGTAAGTTCCGGTCGTTTACAGAATTTAGAGATTGTTTCTGCCTGGTCAACAGGAACAAGATTTAATTCTTCAAGAAGAGGGTTTATTTTTAATGGTGAAATTCTGGTTGAGTTACAAAGACTATAGAAGTATTTCACATTTTTGTCTTTGTTTTCTACTTCGCTATATTGTTCTTTGGATATAAGACCGAAATCAAAGCCAAATTTCATTAGTCGTCTATCTGCGTTATCCTGCCTTAACAGAAGCCTGTACTCTGCTCTTGATGTAAACATTCTATAAGGTTCGTCAGTCTCTTTAGTAACAAGATCATCTATCAATACGCCAATATATGCTTCGCTTCGTTTAAGCGTAAATTCTTTTCTTTCCTGGATTTTTAATACAGCGTTTATCCCCGCAACCAATCCCTGTGCAGCGGCTTCTTCATATCCCGAGGTTCCATTTATTTGTCCCGCGAAATATAGTCCTTTAATTAATTTTGTTTCAAGTGTATTATCAACTTGTTGAGGAGGAAAGAAATCATATTCAATTGCATAGCCAGGGCGAACCATTTCTACCTTTTCAAGTCCTTTTATTTTGTGCAATGCTTCAAGTTGTGTCTCTGCAGGAAGAGAAGTTGAAAAGCCATTTAAGTAAATTAGTGTTGAATTCAATCCTTCAGGTTCTAAAAATAATTGATGTCTTGGTTTTTCGGAAAAGCGAACAATTTTATCTTCAATTGATGGGCAATACCTTGGTCCGACTCCTTTAATCAATCCTGTAAACAAAGGAGATTGATGAAAACCTGTTTCAAGAATTTTATGAACACTTAAATCTGTATAAGTAATATGACAACTCACTTGCGGTAAGTAAGGGAATTCTGTTTTTTCTGTTCTGAAGGAAAATGGCTGCGGATCTTCATCTCCTCCCTGTTCTTCAAGTATGTCAAAATTAATTGTTTCTCCGGCAAGTCTTGGCGGCGTGCCGGTTTTTAATCTGCCAGACTCAAAACCAAGTTCATTCAAAGATTCGGTTAAACCTGTTGATGGCAATTCTCCAAATCGTCCACCGGATTTTGAGTTCAATCCAGTATGCATTAATCCATTTAAAAAAGTTCCCGAACATACTATAACTGCCTTGCAATGGATTTCTATATTATTAAGAGTAATTACGCCGGAAATTCTATTTGATTCTGTTTTTACTTTTACTACCGAGTCTTCAAGTATTTCAAGATTTTCACAGGACTCAACAACTTTCAACGCTTCAACTGAATAAAGTTCGCGGTCATTCTGGCTGCGAGGAGACCAAACCGCAGGACCTTTAGAGCGGTTTAGCATACGAAATTGAATTCCACTTCTATCAGCAATAATTCCCATAACTCCGCCAAGAGCATCAATTTCTCTTACAAGATGTCCTTTTGCGGTGCCACCGATTGCCGGATTGCAAGACATTCGTCCCATTGCATTTTTATTCATCGTTACGAGAACGGTCTTACAGCCCATTTTAGCTGCAGAACATGCAGCCTCAATCCCGGCATGACCACCACCAACGACAACAACATCAAAATATTTCATAATTTTTATTTTGGTTTCACATGAAACATAGAATTAAAAGAATAGAAAATCGAAAAAAGTTCCACATGAAACATTATTTACCAACACAGAATTTTGAAAAAATGTCATTTAATATGTCGTCTGTGGTAATAACGCCAATAATTTCTTCAAGAGAACTTATAGCAAGTCTTAAATCGGTAGATATAAATTCGCCCGACATTTTCTGATCAACAGAAGTGATAGCTTTTTTTAGGAAATTATTTGCTCTTGATAAAGCTTCGTATTGTCTAAGGTTGGAGACTATTGCCGTTTTCTCTGAGTAGTTTTTCCCTTTTAACGCTTTTTGAGTCAAAATATCTAAAAGTTCACCCAACCCCTTTCCCGTTTTTACCGAGATATAGTGGTCAATGCTTTTAATCTTGCCTCCGGATAAATCGATTTTATTTAAAACAGACACAACATTTTCGCTTTTAGTTAAAGCAAATATTTCATTTTTTACATCTTCATCTATTCCAATTTGAGCGTCATTCAAAAACAAAACTATATCAGCATTTTGAATTGCCTGCCGGCTTCTTTCAACTCCTTCTTTTTCAATTATATTATCTGTGCTTCGCAAACCGGCAGTATCAAATAATCTAAACAGGATTCCATCAATTGATACTTCCTCGCGAATTATGTCGCGAGTTGTTCCGGGAACTGTACTGACAATTGCCCTCGATTCTTTAAGCAAATAATTGAGCAAAGAAGATTTTCCGACATTCGGAGCGCCGACAATCACAAGATTTACACCATCGCGAATAATTTTTCCAAATGAAAAGGTATCCATTAGTTTTGTTAATTCTTCCAGAACAGAATTTATCTTCATTTTTAAATCTGTCAATGAGATAAACTCGAGCTCTTCTTCTGCAAAATCAAGCTCTAATTCAACCATAGAAGAAATGCTAATCAAACTGTCTCTTAAAAGTTTTATCTTTTCGGACAGAAGACCATTTAATTGGTTTCTTGAACCTTTCAATGAAGCCTCAGTGCGTGAATTAATCACTTCGGCAACAGCCTCTGCTTGTACCAGGTCAAATTTTTTATTTAAGAACGCACGTTTTGTAAATTCACCCGGTTCAGCTATTCTTAAACCGAGAGACAGAAGTAATTCTATTATTTTTTGCAATATTAACGGATTGCCGTGTGTGCTTAACTCAACACTGTCTTCGCCGGTATATGAATTTGGTGCTCTGAAAACTGATATGAGCACATCATCAATTATTTCATTTTTAGAATTAAAGATTTTTCCATAATGTATCGTATGGCTTTCGCAGTCAATAGTTTTTTTCTTTCCTTTAAATATTTTATCGGTTACAGAAAATGAATCCGGTCCGCTTATTCTAATTATAGATAAAGCACCTTCACCAGCCGGGGTAGCAACTGCAACAATAGTATCGTCGTCTAAATTCATAAAGTTTTTATGCAAAGATAATCACGATTATTGCAGGTTGAAAGCCAGTTTTAATTACACATAATATTTGAATTTGAATAATTTATTTTCAACATTTTTAAGTTTAAAATATTTATGTTGAAACTATAATCAATTTTTCTTTGTTTATTTTTAAGAATAGAATTATAAGTTGTGAGACAATTATGAATTTCAATTTTAATAAATTAACTTTAAAAGCTCAGGAAGCGGTTCAAACCGCAATAGAAATTGCACAGAATTTTAATAACCAGATAATTGAACCCGAACATATACTCGCTGCACTTGTTCAGGAAAGAGGAAGTTTAACTGAGAGTATTATTCAAAAAGTCGGTTCAAATGTTGATAAGATTAGAATAAAGGTAACCGAATTGCTTGAACAACTCCCCAAAGTTACAGGTGCGGGGGTTGGAAACCAGCAAATGTCACAGCAGCTTGCAAAACTTTTTGATAACTCAGCAGAAGAAGCAAAAAATCTTAAAGATGAATACGTTTCTGTTGAACACATTTTGATAGCGCTGTCAAAAGACAAAAGCAAAGCGGGACAACTATTAAGAGATAATGGTATTTCTTCAAATGATATTCTTTCTGCATTAAAAGATGTAAGAGGCACACAAAGGGTAACCACTCCAAATGCAGAAGACACTTATCAGGCATTGGAAAAATTTGGAAGAGACTTAAATGATCTTGCAAAGAAAGGAAAACTTGATCCTGTTATCGGAAGAGATGAAGAAATTCGCAGGGTGCTGCAGGTTTTATCAAGGCGTACAAAAAATAATCCCGTTTTGATTGGTGAGCCGGGAGTTGGTAAAACAGCAATTGCGGAAGGTATTGCACACAGAATAATTGCGGGTGATGTGCCGGAAAATCTGAAAACAAAAAGAATAATCGCACTTGATATGGGAGCTCTTGTTGCGGGAACACAATACCGCGGACAGTTTGAAGAAAGAATGAAAGCGGTTTTAAAAGAAGTTCAAAATTCAAATGGAGAAATTATTTTATTCATCGATGAATTGCATACACTTGTTGGAGCTGGTTCTGCTCAGGGCTCTATGGATGCAGCAAATATTTTAAAACCCGCCCTTGCAAGAGGAGAACTTCATTGCGTTGGTGCAACTACACTTGATGAATATAAAAAACATATTGAAAAAGATGCTGCACTCGAAAGAAGATTTCAGCCTGTACTTGTAGATGAACCGGGAATTGAAGATACAATTTCTATTTTAAGAGGATTAAAAGACCGTTATGAGGTTCATCACGGAGTAAGAATAACAGATAACGCAATCGTTGCTTCTGTACAACTTTCATCTCGTTATATTGCGGATAGATTTCTTCCAGATAAAGCGATTGATTTAATTGATGAAGCTGCTTCCAAGCTAAGAATTGAAATCGATTCAATGCCGGAAGAGCTTGATGTAATTGAAAGAAAAATTAAACAACTGGAAATAGAGCGCGAAGCTCTTAAAAGAGAAAAAGATGAAGCATCAGAAAAAAGATTAGAAGAGCTTGAAGATGAATTGCAGAATCTAATTGAAGAACGGGATAAACTTGGATTGCACTGGAATCTTGAAAAAGAAAAAATACAGTCAATTCGATTTTTAAAAAGTGAAATTGAAAAAGCTAAAACAGAAGCAGAACAATTTGAAAGAATGGGTGAGCTTGGTAAAGTTGCGGAAATTCGCTATGGAAAAATAGTATCTCTTCAGAAAAAATTAAATGAAGAAACCCTGCTTCTTAACAAAGTTCAATCAGATCAAAAAATGCTAAAAGAAGAAGTTGATGCAGAAGATGTTGCTGAAGTAGTTGCTAAATGGACAGGCATTCCTGTAAATAAAATGCTTGAAAGCGAGAGAAGCAAATTAATTCGTCTTGAAGAGGAATTGCATAAACGAGTCGTTGGCCAGGATGATGCTGTAATAGCCGTTTCCAACGCAATAAGAAGAGCAAGAGCTGGATTGCAGGATGCGAATCGTCCAATAGGTTCATTTATATTTCTTGGAACAACCGGCGTGGGAAAAACAGAACTTGCAAGAGCACTTGCAGAATTTTTGTTTGATGATGAACACGCAATGATAAGAATTGATATGAGTGAATACATGGAAAAGTTTTCTGTGTCGCGTTTAATAGGAGCTCCTCCAGGTTATGTTGGTTATGAAGAAGGCGGTCAACTTACTGAAGCTGTAAGAAGGAGACCTTACTCGGTTGTCCTGCTTGATGAAATTGAAAAAGCTCATCCCGAAGTTTTTAACATATTATTACAAGTGCTTGATGAAGGCAGATTAACAGACAACCAGGGAAGAACTATCAACTTTAAAAATACTGTTATTATAATGACTTCAAATCTTGGTTCACATATTATACAGGAAAATCTTGAACAGTTGAACGAACAAAACATTCAGCAGATTATGGGCAACCTGAGATTGCTATTGAGTGATTTATTAAAGAAAACTATTCGTCCGGAATTTTTAAACAGGATTGATGATATCGTTCTTTTCAAGCCTCTTTCAAAAAGAGAGATAAGACAAATAGTTGATATACAGGTAGAAAAAGTTCAAAGAATGCTTGAAGAAAAAGAAATAAAAATCACTCTTGAAAATGACGCTAAAGATTGGCTTGCAGAACTTGGTTATGACGTTACATTTGGTGCAAGACCTTTGAAGCGAACGATTCAGAAATTTTTAATAAATCCTTTATCCCAGGAATTACTTGCTGGCAGCTTTGAAAAAGGTGATAGCATTTTTGTCTCGATTGGTGAAAAAGGAAATCTCGCCTTTTCTAAATTAAATGATTAAGGAGTGTTAAAATGAAAAAATATTTTTTAATGTTTTCGATGTTATTTGCCGGATGTGTTGGAATTCCTGATGGTGTGAATGCAATAGACGGTTTTGATGTTAATCGTTACCTCGGGACCTGGTATGAAATTGCAAGGTTCGATCATTCCTTTGAAAGAGGATTGAGTAATGTTTCTGCAAATTATTCTTTTCGTGATGACGGAGGAATAAAAGTACTTAACAAAGGATTCAAAGATGAATCGGGTGAATGGAAAGAGGCTGAAGGAAAAGCTTACTTTGTAGTTAATCCATCCACGGGAAGATTAAAAGTTTCTTTCTTTGGTCCTTTTTACGGTGGTTACAATATAATTGCTCTCGACAAAGAAAACTATTCTTATTCGCTTGTCTGCGGAAATGATAGAGATTACCTGTGGATTCTTTCGCGTACAAAAACAATGGATGAAACCACATTAAAAAAACTTGTAGCAATAGCAGACTCACTTGGTTTTGATACTAAGAAATTTATTTATGTAAATCAAAATAAAAATTAAATACACCATTAAGATTGTTCACTTTTTGATTATCTTTTAGCAAAAAAAATTTCTTTTTAGATGAAATACATTTTTTGCATTGTATCAATTTTGTTTAACGCTTTTCTGATTAAAGCTCAGGACAATAAAATTATTTATTATCCCGATACGCTTGGTTATTTTGAAAATTATATCTCGCTTGATAAAATTGATTCAATTCACATCAACCAAAAGTCTTTTACAAAATTATTCAATCCAGAAAAGACAGCTTACATTTTAACATGTAAACCGGATTATGAAAAACCATCACCTTTTCAAGAAGAAATTCTTATCCCCTCAGACAAATTTTTTTATAAAGTTACTTTGAAAGACATCTCATCATACGAAACGAAATACGAATGGATAAACAATAAGTTAATTTTTATAAGAGTGTGGCTTGGGCGAGTAATAGCTTTAAATTTGATATTTGATATTGAGAAGGGAAGTTTCATCTACAAAGAAGTTGAAGATTATTTGCAAACCATTAATCCCGATTAGAGAAATATATTATGAAACGATTACTGTTTTTATTTTTGATATTATCCGTTTTTGTTCTTTCCTGCAAAGAAGAAAAACTGCCGCAACCGGTTAAAAGCATTCCCGCAGCAAATAAAGGTAAAAATCTAAAAGAGTTTTTGAATTATCTGCAAAACATAAACACAAATAAATTTGAAAGATTAAATGACATTGCTCAAAAATACAATGAGCTTCTCGCAGAAAGCGATATTCATTCACGCGATACAGCGTGTTATTGTGTTTGGGTTTTTTACAACTCTGTAATGGATAGTTTAACAAATACTTTTAATATTGAAAGAGATTATAACAGTCTTGCGGTGTTATCGAAAATTTCCACAGAAATAAATCCTGAGAAAAAGAAAGAGCTGATAAATGATACTCCATCCATAACAGAAGAGAATTTTCAATTTCATAAAAAACTTGTTGATGTTGGGTTAATGCTTGATATGGAAGAAGGCTATCTTTATGTTAATGTTGGTAGTGATAAATTTATAAAAGATAATTTTGAAAAATATTTGTCAGAAGCAATGAAGTCTTTTGTTTTTCAAACTATAAAAGAGCGGATAGAAAAATACGCAGGCGATGGAGCTATTATAATTCCAGTTAAAGAGGTTGCAGAAAGAACTATTTGGTGGGAAAATTTTATTTCTAAATATCCAGACTTTTTTCTTAACAGTGATGCAGACTTTAATTACAAGAACTACTTGCAAGCTTTATTAGAAGGACTTGATAACACTCCTGCTTTTGATTATGAAAACAATAAACTGAACAAAGAGTTTAAAGAAGCATATCAATTTGTACTGAATAATTATGCACAAACAAAAGTTGCAGGAATTGTTTCTGAATACTATAAAGTTTTAGAAAAAAATAAATTTGTACAGACAAACGCAGTAAAACAATTTATTAAAAAATATACTAACGCAGAAAATTAATTTGCTTTATTTAGCAAAGCCGACAGTAATTCCCGGTGTTAAACCAAGAGTAATAACAACATTGTTTAATTTGTAATCACCCATCTTTACGGCTTCGTAAAAATCACCGGCTTTAAATAAACACGTTACAATAATATAAATTATCTTGTTGTCTTTTGTTTCGCTAAGTATCTGTGCTTTTTCTTCTTCGGTAATACTATTGTTGAATTGAAATGTAGCTGTTATGCTTGGTGGAATTCCCAGTTTAATACTTACATTTTTTAGCTCATAACCGGATTTAAGAAAAATTGCTGCGGAGTTATTCGCATTAGAAAGTATTTCTTTTACTTTCTGTGTCCCTCCATCTTTAAACTCAGAAATAATTTCTTTTTCTTCATCGCCCCAGAAGTCTTCTTTCAAATCAATCACTTTTTCTTTAATTGATGAGGTTGCTTCTTTCATTTTATTTAAGATATTTTCTGTCATTTTTAGTTTCCTGTTTTTTTAATTTGCAAATTTAAGAAAACCACAGATTAATGCATTCCTCTTTCAAAAAGTTTTTAATTATCTTTCACTATCAAATGAAATTTTTTTAATATGAATATTGTTGAACTAATCCGCAAAAAAAGAAACGGTGAAACACTAAGCGACCAGGAAATGCAATACATTATCCTTGCTTACACTAAAAATAAAATCCCTGATTACCAGTTTGCTGCATTTCTAATGGCAGTTTATTTTAACGGAATGACAACCGAAGAAACAGCTATACTTACAGAAGTTATGCTTTACAGCGGAACTGTAATTGATTTACGAAAATTAGAAGGAATAAAAATAGATAAACACTCAACCGGAGGTGTTGGAGATAAAACTTCTTTGATAATCGCTCCTGTTGCGGCGGCGGCAGGTGTTCTGGTTCCAATGATTTCCGGAAGAGGGCTTGGACACACTGGCGGAACACTTGATAAACTTGAATCGATTTCAGGTTTCAGAACCGATCTTGATATAAATAAATATAAAAGCGTTTTAAAAAAATGCGGTGCGGTTTTAATTGGACAAACAGCAAAGATTGCTCCCGCTGATAAAAAAATTTATTCGTTAAGAGATGTAACTTCAACAGTTGAATCAATTCCGCTTATTACTGCAAGTATAATGAGTAAAAAACTTGCTGAAGGAATTAACGGTCTTGTCCTTGACGTAAAAACAGGCACTGGCGCTTTCATGCAAAAAAATGATGATGCAAAAGCTCTTGCGCAATCACTTGTAAATACAGCCAAAGCTTTTAATAAAAAAGTTATTGCATTTATTACAGATATGAATCAACCTCTCGGGCATTATATTGGTAACTGGCTTGAAGTTTATGAATCTATAAAAGTTTTGAGGGGAGAATGGATTGATGATCTTTGCAGTTTATCTTTTACTTTGTCGGGTGCAATGCTTTACCTCGGAGGAAAAGCAAAATCTATAGAAGATGGATTTGAAAAATCTGTTGAGCTTGTACGAAACGGAAAAGCATTTGATAAATTTTGTGAGATAGTAAGACTTCAGGGTGGTGATGTAAATTTACTTTTGTCTCCCGAATCATATAAACTTGCAAAACACAGGGCAAACATAGTTAGCGGTGAAGAAGGATATTTACAAACAGTTGATACCTATCAGCTTGGTATGGCCGCAATTGAACTCGGTGCAGGAAGAATTCAGAAAGAAGATGTAATTGATCATAGTGCGGGAATTATTTTTTATCCAAAGATTGGTGATAAAATTAAACCGGGAGATATAATTGCAAAAATTTTCACCGGCAGAAAGAAATCCCTGCAGCCTGTTGGAGAGAGAATATTAAATGCAGTTTCTTTATCAGATAAAAAGGTGAAGAAACCAAAGCTTATTAAACTTAAAATTGAATAATAAAAAATTTTTTATGAGGAAGTTATGTTATTTATAATATCATTGGCGGCAGCAATAGTGGCTCTGCTTGTTTTTGTAAACGCAAGAAAAAAATTAAATCGTGTTGAATCTACTTTTTCTTTAATTGGATTTTTAGTCGCAGGACTGATAAGTTTAATGCAATGTTTCACTATGATTCCTGCCGGAGCAGTTGGAGTTGTTGACTTCTTTGGTTATGTAAGCGATAAAACCCTTAAGCCGGGCATAAGTCTTATTAATCCAATGGCAAATGTTGTAAAGTTCAGTATTAAAACGCAGGAAATTAAGGAATTGATGAACGTTCCTTCAAAGGAAGGATTGAGCGTACAGCTTGAGATAAGTTTGCTTTATCATCTTAATCCCGAAAATACTTATAACATTTATAAAACTGTGGGAGAAAATTATTCAGAAATTATTCTTATTCCTCAATTTCGTTCTGTTGTGCGTGGAGTTACAGCAAAGTACGAAGCAAAAGCTCTGTACACTTCCGAAAGAGAAGCGCTGGCAAAAGAAATAGAAAGCGAACTTGCAAGGCTTGTCTCTAAAAGAGGAATTACAATTGAAAATTCTCCTCTCAGGCAAATTATTCTTCCGCCCGGTTTAACAACTGCAATTGAAGAAAAACTAAAAGCTGAACAGGAAAGCCAGAGAATGCAATTTGTCCTGCTTAAAGAAAAACAGGAAGCTGACCGTAAGAGAATCGAAGCACAAGGTATTGCTGATTTCCAGAAAATTGTTGCAACCGGAATAAGTGATCAACTATTGAAATGGAAGGGAATTGAAGCAACCGAAAAATTAGCCTCTTCAAATAACAGTAAGATTGTTGTAATTGGCTCCGGTAAAGAAGGGCTGCCTATTATTCTTGGCGGAAATTAAAATTAATCTATTTTAATTAACTCTAAATATTTTTCGGAAATTTTTCCCGTCGGATTATTAGCACTTAACTTGTAGAGGATAAGTTTATTGTTCTCTCTTTTCCAGCATAATGTTAATGAGCTTAAAACCTTATTGTGGAATTCTGTTAGAACAATTGTATCAAATTCCCGCGGCTCATCAAGCGGAGAAATTGTTATTCTATACCTGTTGTACTTTTCTATCCCTTTTATTTCTCCCGCAGTAGAAAAACAAATTGTATCCTCACCGCCATTTGCTTTTTTATAAAGCCCTGTTAAAAATCTATCGTTAACAAACTGGTTCAACCCACCAATGTTGTTATACTTTGAAGGCAACAGAACAAACTTTGTTGTCTTGTCTTTTTCTTTCATCAATAATTTTGCTTCACCCTTTTCATTAACCAGGGTTAAAACAAATCCGTTACTAAGTTGTGATGAGTCCAAAACTTTTATTTCGGTTGATGAGAGTATTTGATACCTTAATCCAAATCCTTCGTGCAGCGATGAAACATTTACAATCCCCGATTCTCTTTCTAAATACATCTGTTTGAAATATGAACCTGCATTAAACAAATCTCTTGGAGTTTTGCCGTTATTAAAACCAGAAACATATTCTTCCGGTACACAGGTAGAATAAAAAGCAGAATCTAAATGGTTTTGTTCTTGAGAAAGCGGGAAAGTGGTAGAGAAGAAAAAAAGTATTACAATTTTTACCAAATGAATAATGCTCTTTATTGATACGAATTCAACCCTACAGATACTCATAACTTTTAATAATAAAATTGTTAATAAAATCAGCCATACAAATAAGCACTAAAACATTGTGTATAAATATAGCACCCCCCCCATTTCCTTGCAAGAATAATTTTTTACTTCAATACTTACGGACTTTTAACTAAAGTTGTTCTCTGAATTTCTTGTTACACAAAAATAAATCTCTTTCATTTCACACTCACAATTCGGATTTTTGTTTATTAATTAATTAAAAATATTTATGGAATTTATAACAACGGTATTCGATTTCTTTCTTCATCTGGATAAACACCTGAATGAGATAATCCTTCAGTACGGTACACTTACTTATGGAATTTTATTCGGTGTAATCTTTGCAGAAACAGGATTTGTATTCACACCCTTTCTGCCGGGAGATTCTCTTTTATTTGCCGCAGGAACATTTGCAGCAAGAGGTTCGTTTAATGTACATCTGCTGGCAATACTTTTAACTTCTGCTGCTATACTCGGGGATAACGTAAATTACTGGGTTGGCAGAAAACTTGGAACAAAACTATTTGAACGCAACAGCCGTTTTTTGAAAAAAGAATACCTTGATAAAACTCATAAATTTTATGAAAAGCACGGCGGAAAAACTATAATTCTTGCAAGGTTCTTTCCAATTATCAGAACGTTCTCTCCGTTTGTTGCGGGACTTGGAAAGATGACTTACACAAAATTTTTATTGAATGATATTGCCGGCGGTGTTATATGGATTGGTGTTTTTACCTATGCGGGTTATTTCTTCGGAAATATTCCAATTGTAAAAAACAATTTTTCAATTGTTATTGTTGCAATTATTTTAGTCTCGGCTATTCCTGCTTTATCTGAATTTGTAAGACATAAATTAAAAAAATCTAAAACATAACAGTATAATTTTAATCAAACTGAAAGGAAATTTTAATGTCTCTTGAACAACTAATAGACCTTAGTATAAAGGGCGGATTTACTATCTTCGTTTTAATCTTCTGCTCTGTGCTTTCGCTTAAAGTAATTATTGAAAAACTTGTACAGTTCCGCGGGTTGAACGACAAAGTAACTGACGAACTTAAAACAAAAGTAACCGACCATCTTAAAATTAAACAGTTTGAAGAAGCAATTGCTCTTTGTGGTTCAATATCCTGGAGGTGGCTTAAACTTAAAGTGAAATCTCCTTTAACCAAAGTTTATATTCATATAATTGAAAAGAGAGAACTTGACAAAGAAGAACTAATGCAAACTTCTTATAATAAGCTGGATAGAGAAATTACTGAACTGGAAAAAGGTCTTGGAATTCTTGCAACGCTTGGAAGCATTTCCCCGTTTATTGGTCTGTTCGGAACTGTTGTGGGAATCATTAAATCCTTTGAAGCTCTTACTGTAAACGATACTCAAAACTATACAAAAGTTATGGCGGGAATTGCAGAAGCTTTAATTGCTACCGCTGCAGGTCTGTTTGTAGCTGTTCCTGCAGTAATGTTTTACAACTACTTTATGAAAAAGATTAAGTTAAATATGCCTCGCTTTGATGAAGTTATCTCCGAGGCTGTACGACTTGTAAAAAAATCTTAAGGCAAAAAAATGAGACGCCGATATCAACTACAGGAAAAAGAATTTTCCGAAATAAACATCACTCCTTTTACCGATGTTATTCTTGTACTGTTAATTATCTTTATGATTACCAGCCCGTTTTTAATTTCCGGTTCATTCAAAGTAAAACTGCCCGAGTCTGTAAACTCCGAAAGCGAAATAAACCGCAGTGCCGAAGTTTTCTTAAATGAAGCAAACGAAATTTATGTTAATGATAAAAAAGTGACCATAGAAGAACTTCCCGTTTATCTTCAGCTTGAATTTTTTAACAAAGGCAATAGAGAAGTAATTGTAAAAGCCGACAAGAATGTTCGCCACGGCAGTTTTGTAAAACTGCTTGATGCACTTAAACAGGGGGGAGCTACAAAACTATTGATTGCTACTACAAAAATTGAAAAACCAAACAACGAATAACTATTCAATTATAAAGTCAGAATGGAAAATGTTTCTTCAAAATTTCAGTTAAACGGCAACTTGCAATCAATCTCATTTTCCTTTTCAATAGTTTTTCATATTCTACTTATAATTAGTTTTCTTCTTCTCTCCACAGGAAGAAAAGATTACCCTGTACAACACTTTGCCGAAGTTCAACTTGGCGGTGGAAACGGAATGTCTTACAGCGGAGGCAGCAACGAAACGAAAACCATTACAACCGAAAAACGGAAAGATGTAATTTTTGAAAACACATTGAACAAAAAAAACATAACCCCCACAAAAACAGAACAAGTCTCAGGCGAAGGAAGCGGAACGGGTGATGGTACCGGAGACGGGACAGGCTCAGGCACGGGGGACGGAAACAATCTTTCATTAAACATTCCCGACCCTAATTCACAAAAAACAGTAAAACCCGAAAGCAACATCTATCTTGTTGCTGTGGATGAAATGCCAGAACCTTATGGCGGGATTCAAAGCATTCTATCAAAAGTTGTTTACCCGCCCGAAGCAAAAGCCAGCGGAATAACGGGAACAGTTTACGTTCTTGCCTTTATAGATGAAGCAGGCAATGTTAGAAAAACCTTGCTTGCAAAAGGAATTGGCGGCGGCTGTGATGAAGCAGCCATTAATGCCGTAAAAAAAACCCGCTTTAAGCCCGGAAAACACAAAGGCGAAAACGTAAAAGTACAAATGCACATTGCTGTTCCTTTTAAATAACTTACGCTTTAACCACCATCTTACCCATTTATTTTTTCCTTTCTCTTTCTTATTAATCTCAATTCCGTAGTAAACAAATCCCCCTCTTAAGTAATCAATTACCTCTATTCGGCTAAGATTTTCCCCCTGTGAGCAGATAATTTCTCCCCAATAGTTAGAAAATTTGGAATCGAAGTCATTCAATTCACTCTTTTGGCTAATAAGTTTACTGACAGAGTTAATGACAAAAATATCATAGTTATGACATTTCACCGGCGAAGAACATCAACTAAAGGGCGAAAGACACCTACTCCAGATTATAAATAAGTAGCCTGTAAATGTGGAGATGCTAAAAAGTGGAGATAAAAAAAATTCTTTTTTTTTCATTTCTGCAAACAGAACCTTGGTTACTTTAATTGTGTTTTTATAGAAAAATTATGAGAGCACTAAAATGGCATTTTACCAGTTGATAAGTGAACAGATAATTCCATCAATAATTGATGAGGTGTGGGAGTTTATTTCGTCTCCAGGAAATCTTAAGGAAATAACTCCACGCTATATGAATTTTGAAATAACAAGTAAAAACCTTCCTGAAAAAATGTATGAGGGAATGATAATTAGTTATAAAGTAAGTCCTCTGCCGGCATTAAGGATGACATGGGTTACAGAAATTACTTACGTGGAAGAAAAAAAATATTTTGTTGATGAACAGAGAATAGGACCATACAAAATGTGGCATCATCAGCATAAGATAGAAGCTGTTAGTGGCGGAGTAAAGATGACTGACATAGTTTCATATCAACCACCATTTGGATTTCTTGGAAGCATTGCAAATTTTCTTTTCATAAAAAGGCAGCTTAAAAAGATATTTGATTTCAGAGCACTTGCAGTTGAAAAGAGATTTGGGAAAGCCTCTGAATGAATTTATTATTAATCCTTTACACTTTGAGATATGCATTAAAATAAATAGCTTTGTAATATCAATCTTAAAAAAATTCCAGGTAAGTGATTTAATTCTCAAACAGATAAGGATGCAAGAATGTTTATCTTAAGAAAAGTAGTTAATTTTTTCAATCTTGATTCGGAGAGAGAAAACCCGGATTTAATACACGAAGAAATTCTGAAAGGAATAGTATTTAAAGGAACCAACCTCTGGATATTGGTTTTTGCAATTGTAGTTGCGTCGGTTGGATTGAATATGAATTCAACTGCTGTAATAATTGGAGCAATGCTTATTTCTCCACTAATGGGACCAATTAATGGAATGGGCTATAGTATTGCAACTTATGATTTGGAACTTTTCAGAAAATCGTTTAAGAATTTTAGTTTCGCTGTTGTTGCAAGTTTAATAGCATCTACAACGTACTTTTCTTTAAGTCCTGTTTCAACTGCTCATTCGGAATTACTTGCCCGAACTACTCCAACCATTTATGATGTGTTAATTGCTTTATTTGGTGGACTTGCTGGTATTGTTGCAATTATCAGTAAACAAAAAGGTAATGTTATTCCCGGCGTAGCAATTGCAACTGCTTTGATGCCGCCTTTATGCACTGCCGGTTATGGTTTGGCAACTTTTCAATATAACTTTTTCTTTGGTGCCTTTTATCTTTTTACAATCAATACGGTGTTTATTGCTCTTGCTTCAGTTTTGATTTCAAAGATTCTTAAGTTCCCAATTAGAACAGTTGTGGAAGCAACACAGAAAAAAATTGTTAATAGATGGATTTCGATCGTCATCTCTATAATAATTTTGCCAAGCATTTATTTGGGTTATAACCTTATTGAACAGGAAAAGTTTAACGAGAATGCAAATCGCTATATTGCAAATATCAGTTTTTATGAAGGTAATTATCTTCTTAAAAGTGATATTGATCTTAAAAATAAAATTATTTTGTTAGTATATGGGGGTAACCAGTTAACAGATATACAAAAAGAAGAAATTATTAAGAAGAGTGAAAATTTCAAGTTGACCGATGCAAAAGTTTTGATCAAACAGGGACTGGCTTTTAATAATATTGAAGAAAGGAACGTGGAAGTATTTAAGCTGAAAGAAGAAATAAATAGACTTATTTCTAAATTAAAAGACAAGGAAGCCAGGATTGACAGTTTGAATAGAAGAGATTTGCTTGGTAAAATATTATTAAATGAGATAAAAGCCATTTATCCGCAGGTTCAGGGTTGTAGTTACTCCGAGGCAAGTTTGTTTTATGATACTTTATCGGTTAAAAATAGTTTCGTCATTTTGTATCTGGGTAAAAATAATTTAACAGTTGTTGAGCGAATAAAAATAAACAACTGGTTGAAAAAAAGATTAAATAACGAAACGATAAATGTAAGGTATGAATGAACTAAAAAACTTAAATGTTTTTTATACATGTTTTTCTTGAATAAATAATCTCTTCTTGATTTCTTCTGCTTTTTATTCTGACGATAATTTAAGAAGTTTACACATCAATTTATAAAATTCTAATAACTATGAAACGACTATACTTTTTATTCTTACTAATTATACTAAACTTATTTTCAACTTTTTCATATGCACAAACATTAAGACAAAAAATCGGGCAGATGATATGGACAAGTTTTACAGGCACAAGACTTCACGACACAATTAAGGTTGATTTGCAGCAAAGAAATCTTGGTGGAGTAATTTTATTTGCTGCGAATATTAGTAATCCCACACAGGTAAAACTTCTGAATGATACAATAAAAATGTTTGCAAGTGTTCCGCCGTTTATTGCAGTTGACCAGGAAGGTGGAAAAGTTGCAAGATTAAGTAAGTCTAATGGTTTTGATACTTCATATACAGCTTACACGCTTGGAGTAATCTTTAATAAAGAAGATTCTACAAGAAGACTTGCAGGCACAATGGCGGGCTGGTTAAAACAAAGCGGCTTTAATGTTGATCTTGCACCCGTTGTTGATGTAAATGTTTATCCTCAAAGTCCGGCAATAGGTAAACTGGAAAGAAGTTATTCCCGTCGTCCTGATACAGTTTTCTTTCATGCAAAATGGTTCATCAATGAATTCAACAAAAAAAACATTGTTACTTGCTTAAAACATTACCCTGGTCACGGAAGTGCTTTACAGGATTCCCATCTTGGTTTTACGGATATAACCAATACGTGGGCAGATTCTGAGCTTGTTCCTTACCAGCTTTTATTTGCAAATGGTTTTACAGATATGGTAATGACGGGACATTTATACAACGCTCATCTCGATTCAGTTTATCCCGCTTCACTTTCAAGTTACGTTACAACAAATTTATTAAGAACTCAGCTTGGTTTTAATGGAGTTACTGTTACAGACGCAATGTCAATGTCTGCAATTACACAAAATTATTCTTTTGAAGATGCGGTTGAATTTGCAGTTAATGCGGGCAACGACATACTTCTTTATACTTCTGTCTTGCGGAATGGAACATCATTAACCAAGCAGGTTATTGATATAATTGAACAAAAAATCCAACAAGGAAAAATTCCTTTAAGCAGAATAGATGAATCGTATAACAGAATTATACAGATGAAAACAAAGTATGGATTAATAAATTCAGTAAATGAATATGCTTATTTAAATTTACCAACCGGATTTGAACTTTATCAAAATTATCCTAATCCATTTAATCCATCGACTACTATAAAATATAAGATTGCCAGCGCTGGTTTAGTAAAACTAAAGATTTATGATGTGCTCGGCAAAGAAGTTTCAATATTAGTTGATGAGGAGAAACAACCCGGCATTTATAAAGTTGAATTTAACGCTTCCAAACTTTCCAGCGGTATATATTTTTACCAGTTAATAGCGGGAGATTTTGTTTCAGTTAAAAAACTAAATTACTTGAAATAAAAAAGGAATTATGAAAAAATTATTTTACACAATTTTTTTGTTGAACATTATTATTTTTTCCGCAAAAGCAGATTCTCTGCGGGTTGCAGGGTTTCGTGCATCAAGAATTCTTAACAGTTATCCAAATAATCAATTTCCATCAGCCGATTATTGGGTTTCTACAGGAAGATTAATGGCTGGAAAATTTCCTTCTGCTAATCCAGCATCTATCTGGATTGTTAGTCTTTACATTTCAAACGGAGTAACCCAGCTCAATTTTCCTAATCAGGGAGGAAGTTATTCATATATTAATTTTATTAGTACAGATCAAAATGAATCTTATTTAACAAGACTTGACCAGGAAGGTTTTAAAGTCTGGCTGCAGGTTGAGCCGGGTGCGGCAAGTATCGACACATTAATTCATCTTGTATTAAACCGATATAAACATCATCCTTGTGTAAAAGGCTTTGGCGTTGATGTAGAGTGGTATCTTGCTAATTTATATTCTGGTGGAAAAAAAGTTACAAATGAGGAAGCTCAGAGATGGGAACAAAAAGTAAAATCAATTGACACAAGCTATACTTTATTTTTAAAACACTATGGACAAAGCTGGATGCCGCCAAATTACAGGGGACAAATATTGTTTGTTGATGACAGCCAGGATTTCAATTTTTCTTCCAATCCTTTTAATGCAATGGTAAATGAGTTTAAATCCTGGGGACAAAAATTTTCCCCAAATAAAGTTGCCTTTCAATATGGATATAAAGCAGACACAGCCTGGTGGAAAAAATTAAATGATCCTCCGGCAACAATTGGAAATGCACTTATTGCAAATATTCCTAATTGCTACGGATTGTTCTGGGTTGATTTTACTATAACACAAGTTTTTCCAATCACTTCTATAAATGATAATATAATTACAGAGAACTCATTTGAACTTTTTCAGAACTATCCAAATCCATTTAATTCATCAACTACTATAAGATATAAAATTGAAAGTACTGGTTTAGTAAAACTAAAAGTTTTTAATGTTCTTGGAAAAGAAGTTGCAACGTTAGTCGATGAGGTTAAGAAACCGGGTATATATGAAGAAACATTTAACTCGAGTAATTTATCTACGGGTATTTTATTTTATCGTTTACAAACGAGCAGTTCTAACATTACAAAAAAGTTTATATTACAAAAATAATAATTACTAATTACTCGTCTAACGGTCTGTCTATGTATCCATCTTTTATTAGGTTATTGTAACTTCTGAATATTTTTACTGTTACTTCTGTCGAATTGTTATAACCGGTGGATTCCAATTTTATCCCGTTTATTTCTTTGGTTATTTTAATTTCTGCTAATAACTGATTGTTATCTATCAACTTTCCATCAAGTTTAGCCTTCTTTAGTTTTAAGTTAGAAAACCCCCAGTACATACCTTTTTTAGCATTGATTAAGGCTGTGTTAAGGTCATCTTCAATAGTTGTATCAGACCTGAAAGAAATAAATAATAGCGATAAAAACGATATAAAAAACAATTTTCTCATTTTATTACCTATTTTTTGTTTCAAAATAAAAATTTGTGTAATCAAAACAAAACAAGTTTAAAATAAAAAAGGCTGCCTTTTAAGACTGTTATTTTTGAACTAATTTCTCATTCTGTTGTTTGTTCTTTAAAACAATGGAGTTGAAATGAGTTTTCTTTACAACAAACGATTTTTTTATTTATCAATAATTATTTTAGTCTCAACAATATTAATTTATGCGTCATCAAGCGGGATAACGGGAACAACTTTAAAAAATGGAAACGGCTGTAATTGTCACGGGGCCCTATCCACCGGAGTTAATGTAGTAATTAATGGCCCCAACACAATTGAACCGGGTAAAACAGAAAACTTTACAGTAACAATTACCGGAGGCCCATTATCTGCGGCGGGAATAAATATTGCGGCATCAAACGGAATCTTGGGAGTTCGGCAAGGACTGAAATTAATAAATAATGAATTAACGCATTCCGCTCCTAAAAATCCCACAGCCGGTTCAGTAAGTTTTGAATTTGAATATACTGCTCCTGCAACCACGGGCAATATAACTTTATATGCAACGGCAAACAGTGTTAATTCGAATGGTGGAACATCTGGAGATCAGTGGAATCACGCACAAAACAAAACAGTACTTGTTACTAATGCCACAGATATTAAAGATGAAAATATACTTAGTGATTATAAGTTGTTTCAAAACTATCCAAATCCATTTAATCCATCAACTACTATAGACTTTGTGGTTTCAAAAAAAGGATTGGTTTCGCTTAAAGTATTTGATGCAATTGGAAATGAAATTGCAACACTTGTTAATCAAGTAAATGAAGCTGGAAGTTATTCTGTTCCATTCAATATTACACAGCTTTCAAACGAATACACGTCAGGGGTATATTACTATCAACTAAAGACAGCTGAATTTACTCAGACAAAAAAAATGGTGTTATTGAAATAACTTAAAACGGCGTATTAAAAGTATGAATTGGATAAAAAATATAATTTTATTTTCAGCTTGAGAAAAAGTTCTACAAAATAGTTTTGTTTTCGCATTTGTTGCATTCAAACTGTAGTGTTGTATGATTGATTTCATATCTTTCATGCAACTCGTGTTCAATTTGTTCCTGTATTTCAACTGTTTTACTTACAGACATATCTTCAACTTCAATGTGAGCTTCAAAATGTATGTCGTTATCGTTTAATCTCCAGATGTGAATATGATGGATGTTTTTGACTCCTCTAATTTTTTCTGTTAACAATTTAATCTCATCAAGATTAATTCCTTCGGGATTTGACATCATCAGAATATCAATTGATTCCTTCACAATTTCATAGGTTTCTTTTAAAATATAAATTGAAATCAAAATTGTTAATACCGGATCAATCCACTCTATTTTCAAATAAATTATAAATATAGCACCAATTATAACCGCCAATGATGAAACAGCATCGCTTAATAAATGGAAGTAAGCAGCACGAATATTGAGGTTGTTTTTTGAATCCTTTTTTAATAATAGCGTTCCTGCAATGTTTGCAATTAATCCCGCAGTTGCAACAATCAACATAAGATTGCCTGTAATTGTAACGGGATTGGAGAAGCGCTTGATTGCTTCCTGTATTAAGAAAAAGCTAATAATAATAAGTGTGCTTGCATTAATTATTGCGGCAAGAATTTCTGCTCGTTTCAATCCAAAAGTATATTTGAATGTTCTTGGCTTTTTGCTCAGCCTCATTGCAATGTATGTTATAATAATTGCGATTCCATCACTAAAGTTGTGGAGTGCATCTGAAATTAAAGCTAAACTCCCCGATACAATTCCACCAATTACCTCCGCAATTGTAATAAAAAAGTTCAAAGCCATCGTTAAGAATAGATTTCTTTCAGAAATTTTAGCGTTATGATTATGTGAATGTTTGCTTGTCATTTTCTGAGTTTAAAAATAAAAAACTTTTTAATGTTTTAAAACTTTTCGCGGAAGATTGGTTATGATAAAAAAACCTTCGCCATTTCAATTAACAACGAAGGTTTAAATTACTTGATATTTATTAAATTATTTTTTAAGTATTGCTTTTAACACAGTTTCTTTTTTCAGCTCTTTTGTGCAGAAGAACCAATCGTAACATTTCATATCTTCTTTTCCTTCCATCCTGTCTTTTGCAGTTCCGCAAGAACCAGCCGGAGGAACGATAACGTCATCGCCGGGACGCCAGTCTGCAGGAGTTGCAATTGAAAATTCATCTGCTGTTTGAAGAGCAATTAATACTCTGTACAATTCGTCAAAATTTCTTCCAAGACTTAAAGGATAATAAATTATGGTTCTGATTATTCCTTTCGGGTCAATTACGAATACAGCTCGAACTGCTTTTGTGTTGCTTTCACCTGGTTGAATCATACCATATTTTTTTGCTACATCCATCGTAATGTCTTCAATTAAAGGAAATTTTACTTCAACGTTTTTCATTCCTTTGTATTCAATCTTTTCTTTAATTGTTCTTAACCAGGCAATGTGACTGTAAAGACCATCAACTGACAAACCGACAAGCTTACAATTAGCTTTTGCAAATTGATCTTCCATCGATGCGAAAGTCATAAATTCGCTTGTGCATACGGGAGTAAAATCCGCAGGGTGGCTGAATAGTATTACCCAGCTTCCTTTATAATCTGCGGGGAAATTGATTTCTCCCTGTGTGGTTACTGCTTTGAATTCAGGAGCGGGATCGCCGATTCTTGGCATAGATAATTGAGTGTTTTCCATTTTTGTTTTTCCTTTTTTTTTGTTAATAAAATTTTATTTGAGGTTAATTCATATTAAGTGATTTCAATAACCAGGCGTGCTTTTCATATCTTTCAGCAACACTGTAAAGTTTGCCGGCGGTTATTTCGTCGTTATATTCTTTTTGAAGTTTCATAGCTATTTCATTCAGTCGTGCTGCTAAGAATTCGTAATCGTTTGCAATATTGTTAGCCATTTTAAATTGGTCGGGATATTTTCCCTCTGCTTCTTCTTTTAATCCAGATAATTTAATAAATTCACTCATCGTCCCCGGTGCATTCAATCCATAAGTTCTTATGCGTTCAGCGGTTTCGTCTATATCAATTGCAAGTTCAATGTATAGTTCTTCAAATTTTGTATGCAGGGTAAAGAACATATTACCGATTATGTTCCAGTGGTAATTCCTTGCTTTTGTATAAAGAACGAATTGATCTGCTAAAACAGGTTTAAGTAGTTCTGCTATCTTAATTTTATTCTCATTACTAATTATATTCTTCATTTTTGTTTTCCTTTTCTTTTTGAATTAATAAGCCAAACCTTGTGCCATTAAAATAAATTGCGATTTCAATTAAAATTCTAAGTTTTATTGAAAATTTAAAAGCATCTTGCATTTTAATAACGATATTTAGTAATTTACCACAACTAAATATCGTTTATAACAGAATATCGGTGATAAAATGACAACACAGGATTTGATTCAGAAAGATTTGTTTTTGCTTTCTCCGCAAAAGACAATGGAAATAGTTCTTGATGCGATAAGTGAAATAATTCCTTATGAGCTTGCAGTAATATTAAGTAGAGAGAGTGATAACAATCTTAAAGTTCGTTTTGCACATGGACCTCTGGCTTCAGAAAAATTAAAGAACTTCGGATTAAGAATAAAACAACATCCAGAAATTGAGGAAGTATTGCAAACAGGAAAAGTTAAGCTTGTTGAAGAAACTAACAATCCAGATCATCACGATACTTATGAAGAAATAATGGATTTACCAACAGGACACTCTTGTTTGCTTGCACCTCTGAGGATTGATGGTGAAACTCTTGGACTGATGACGCTTGATCACAGGCAATGTGATATGTTTACTCCACAAAGAGTAAATATTGCTAATTCTTTAACTAAGTTGATTGCTCTTGCACTGGCTCAGGCTGTTGCAAACGACTCTTTACAAAATGAAAAAGAAAAATTGATTTATGAAAGAACCTCACTAATTGGCGATATTTCTTCTGTAGTTAATGGATTGATAGGGAACTCTCCCGCGTGGCTTCAAATAATTGAAAAAATAAAACTTGTCGCTCCAACAGATTCTCATGTTATGGTTTTAGGAGAGACTGGAACCGGTAAAGAACAGGTAGCTAAAGCAATTCATTCGCTTTCAAAGAAAAATAAAAAGCCATTCATTACTTTAAATTGTTCGGCACTTAATTATAATCTTGCAGAAAGTGAATTGTTTGGACACGAAAAAGGAGCTTTTACCGGTGCTGTTTCTGCAAGACGGGGAAGATTTGAACTTGCTGATAGCGGAACTTTATTTCTTGATGAAATAGGTGATTTGCCAATCGATATTCAACCAAAGCTTTTACGGGCAATACAGGAAGGAACATTTGAAAGATTGGGAAGCGAGAAAACAATTCACGCAAATGTTAGAATTATTTGTGCAACCAATGTTGATCTTGAAAGTAAAGTTAAAGAGGGAAAATTCCGGGAAGATCTTTTTTATCGTTTAAATGTTTTTCCAATTCAACTGCCGCCATTAAGAAAAAGAAAAGAAGACATTTATTTGCTCGCAAATTATTTTCTTGAAAAACTTACACAAAAATTTAGCGATAGAAAATTGTTGTTGTCAAAAGAAGCAGTGAAGATTCTTGCAGAAAACAACTGGTATGGAAATGTAAGAGAACTTCAGAACACACTTGAAAGGGCAGCTATTTTAAGTAAAGACGGAATTATTGAGCCATCGCATTTAATATTTGAGAAGCAAGAGTTGCAGAAATCTGATTGCGAAGAAAGAAAATCATTCATTAAATCTTTTGATGATGAAACAAAAGAAATAATTATAAAAGCTTTAACCCTTACAAAGGGAAAAATCTATGGTAAGGATGGAGCAGCATTTTTACTTAAAATTAAACCAACAACATTACAAAGCAAAATAAAAAAACTTAAAATCGATTATAAATCAGCATAGGTATAATGCATTCTGTAAAATGTAAATATTTCAAACAAAACATTTAAATCACAGAACAAATTTTTCTTTACTGTTTTAATCCTTATATTTGAAATGTAAAATACATTATCTCATTCCAGGGGGAGCGAGAGAACCTATCTTTCAATAAATCAGAGAACTAAATGATAAAACATAATATTATATTAACTACTACATTATTGTGCGTTTCTATTTCAACTCAATCGTTTTCGCAAATTGACTTGAAAAAAATTCAGAAAAAGACTGAAAAGAAAATAGAAAAAAAAGTAGAAAACAAAATTGATAGAACCATTGACAAAGGAATGGATGCTATTGAAGATGGAATTACTAATATTGGAAAAGAAAATAAGAAAACAAACGGGTCTTCGAACAATATTAACACGTTAAATATATCTAATGAAAATCTAAAAGACAATGCGCCTGTCGATTCAATTCAAAATGCAATTGATAAAAAACCAGAATTGAGCTGGGCAAAGTTTGATTTTATTCCGGGTGATGAAATAATTTTTGAAGACAATCTGGAAAATGAAAAAAATGGAGAGTTCCCTTCCAGATGGGATTTAACAAAAGGAACAATAGAAAATGCAACGCTTGATGGAAGTAATGTTATATATTTTATTAAATGCAACACGAATGGCGGCGGCGGGATCGTTCCTTTATTAAAAAATACAAAAGAAGATTATTTGCCGGAAGAGTTTACAATTGAACTTGATGCTTATTTTGAAGACATACATTCACAATATTCCATATATTTTGCTGATTACAAAAATCAAGGAAAGCTTGACAAGGATAAACATGCACGTAATAAAAGGATTCGA
>CAZQSR010000005.1:0-40421 GCA_964596145.1 uncultured Ignavibacteriaceae bacterium | reverse complement strand
TTCAAAGTTTATTTATGTTAATTCTATGTGTAAAAATAAAAAAGTAATACGACTTTTGATACTTAAGTTTGTTAATTTTGGAACGTAAATTTTAAAGGAAAAACAATGCAAGCATCGTTGGAAATAAGTCTTTATCCTTTTGATGAAAACTACAAAAAAATAATTAAAGAATTTATTGCAAAATTAAATTCAGACAAGAATAATCTTATAGTTGAAACCAACTTAATGAGTACACAGATATTCGGTGACTATGACGAAATCATTTCAGTTCTTAAAAATGAAATGAAAGAACTTTTTCAAAATCACAAAGCAGTTTTTGTAATGAAAATTGTTGGCAAAAACCTGAAAGAAGAATAATAACATGAAAAAAAATTTAATCTTAGCATTATTAATAATTACTGTTAATTCATACGCTCAAAACTGGATTAAAATAGATTCCATTTTTGCACCTTTTGGAGTTACAGTGCAAAATTTTTCCTGTCCTGCATTTGCAGATATGGATGCAGATGGTGATTATGACTTATTCCTCGGTAATATCAACGATAAAGTTGATTACTTCAAAAATATCGGGACAAAAACAAATCCAAAGTATTTGAAAGATACTACAATGCTTTATTCAATTTATGCTGGTGGGTCAATGGGAACCAATGCCGATTATCCTGCCTTAGCTGATTTAGACAAAGATGGTGATTTCGATCTTGCTATTGGTGGTTATAATGGAATTGTTTACTACAGAAACACAGGCGATTCATTACACGCAGTATGGGAGAAAGACACAGTTTTATTCTCAACTATAAATCCTCAAATTGGAACTGATCCAAAACCAACATTTGCAGACCTTGATGGTGATGGCGATTTTGATTTAATTGTTGGTATCGGAGAGTCTTTACTCGGTGGTCCAACGCCGGGAATAACTATGTCTTTCAGAAATAATGGGAATGCTACATCTCCTAATTTTGTTTTAGATAACACACTCGTTTCTGGCATTCAAGATGTTGGGTTAAATTCTTACCCTGCTTTCGCTGATCTGAATAATGATGGAGATCTTGACTTATTGCTTGGAAGAGATTTGCAAACTTTTGTTTATTATCAAAATAATGGGACTCCAACTAATCCTGTTTGGGCCTTAAATACATCATTGTTTTCAGGAGTTGAAAACACATCATACTGGAAAGATCCGACATTCTGTGATATTGATGGCAATGGAACAATTGATTTAATATACGGAAGTGATGCAGGTAAAATTTATTTTTATAAAAATACAGGGACAATTACAAATCCCGCCTTCACATATGATGCAAATTATTTTAACGTCATAAGACTCTCGGGAAATGCTTCAACAGTTTCATTTACCGATTTTGATAACGATGGTGATTACGACTTATTAAGTGGAATCTGGACAGGAAAATTTCAGTACTTCAAAAATAACGGAACAAACTTAAATCCTGTTTTTCAATCGACATCATCATCTTTCACAAATTTAAACCCCGGCTCTTATTCATCACCAATGTTTGTTGATATTGATAATGATGGAGACATTGACATTGTATCAGGTGCTTTAAATGGAAAATTATATTGCTACATCAACAGCAATGGAACATTCACCGCAAACTCAACTATTTTTTCAGCTATAAATGTTTCAGGTTTTAGTTATCCTGCTTTTGCCGATCTGGATAATGATGGAGACCTGGATTTATTAGTTGGTGCTGAATATTCTTATAATTCTAAATTCTTTTTGAATACCGGTAATAATACTTTTGTACAAAACGATACTCTTTTACAAGGAGTTACCTATGCAAGCAATTGCAGCCCTGTTTTTGTTGATGTTGATAATGATGGTGATTACGATTTAGTATATGGGAGATTGACAGGCAGTATAGTTTATTATAAAAACATTGGAACCAAATTTTCACCGGTATGGCAATTAAATGATTCTTTATTCGCAGGAATTAAAGCCAAACAGAACTCTCATCCCGGTTTTGCAGATCTTGATGGTGATGGCAGAAAAGATTTAGTACTTGGTGAATATGATGGCAACTTTACTTATTATAAAAATATGTTTGCACCACTTGGAATTAAGAATAATAATGAATTTTTACCATCTGGATTTGTTCTCTATCAGAATTATCCCAATCCATTTAATCCACTTACTAATATTCAATATTCAATTGATAAAAATGAAAAAGTATCTCTTAAAATTTTTGATGTACTTGGGAATGAAGTCATTACACTTGTAAATGAAGAACTAGCTCCAGGATATTATCTTATTGATTTTAATGCTTCAGAACTATCAAGCGGAATTTATTTTTACCAGTTAAATGCCGGAAATAATTTATTAACTAAAAAAATGGTTTTACAGAAATGAAAAAAATTTTATTGCTCCTCAGTTTATTATTATCAATAAACTCTTTTTCACAAAATCTTCCTCATTATTTGACTAATGAAGAAAAAGAATTATTGAAGACATACAATCCTCCAACTGAAAAACTTGGATGGGTAACTCCACCAACTAAATCAGTAAGAACTATGGCTGAGTGGGAAGAACTTGAAGGTGTATTAATAACCTGGACTTCATACACTTCCATATTAAGACAAATTGTTGATTACGCACAGGAAGAAGGACTTGTTTATATTGTTTGCAGCGATTCAAACAGTGTAAAAACATATTTGCAAAGTGGTGGTGTTCCATTAGTCAATCTTAAATTTATAATTGCATCATACAATTCTGTCTGGTGCAGAGATTACGGTCCATGGTATGTTTACTCCGACATAGCAGATAGTGCATACATAATCGATTGGATTTACAATCGTCCGCGTCCACTTGACGATTTAATTCCCGGTATTGTTGCCAACTTAAAAAATATTCCTTTATATCAGATGACACAATCACCTTATAACTTTACTGCTACGGGCGGAAATTTTATGACTGATGGTAATGGAACGGGATTTTCTTCTAAGTTAATCTTAACTGAAAACTCATCCAAAACAGAAGCCGAAATTGATACAATGATGAAAAAGTTTATGGGAATTAAACGTTACATAAAATTTGAAACTCTTCCTTATGATCAGATTCATCACATTGATATGCATATGAAATTGCTTGACGAAGAAACTATACTTGTTGGTCAATATCCTGCTGGAGTTGCTGATGGCCCGCAGATTGAAGCCAATCTACAATACTTATTAAACAATTTTCAAACTTGTTATAGTAAACCCTACAAAGTTGTAAGAATACCAATGCCTCCTGATGCACAGGGAAGATACCCTAATAATAGCGGCGATTACAGAACATTTACTAATTCATTAATAATGAACAAAACAGTCATCGTCCCAACTTACGAAGTAAGATACGATACAACTGCACTTCGTATTTACCGCGAAGCAATGCCCGGTTATAATGTTGTTGGAATAAACTCAAACAGTATTATTACTGCGCTTGGAGCCATTCATTGTATTACAAAAGAGCTTGGTGTTAATGAACCAATTTTTATTTCTCATTCAGCAATAAGAAGCGTTGTTAGCACAAATAATCCTTTTGAAGTTAAAGCATTCATAAAAACAAGAACCGGTATTTCCAATGCAAAACTTTTCTGGTCTGTTGATACTTCACAAGGATTTAACCAGATTTTAATGACACAGATTCAACCGGATACTTTTGCTGCTAATATTCCTGTTCAATCAAACGGAGTAAAAGTGTTTTATTACATAACTGCTCAAAGCAATTCAGGAAGAGTAGTAAAAAAACCATTAACTGCTCCAAAAGGCAGCTACCAGTTTATAGTTGATGGATATGTGCCTGCTGAGCTGGTTTCATTTTATGCAATTCAAAATGGAAATAAAATAGAATTAAAATGGTTAACCACAAGCGAAAAAAATAATCGTGGCTTTGAAATACAAAAATTTTTTAATGACTGGAAAACGATCGGTTTTATTAACGGGAACGGAACAACAACTGAGATTTCCAATTATAAATACTGCGATGATAAACCAGTCAAAGGGAAAAACATCTATAGATTAAAACAAATTGATTTTAACGGGACATCAACAATTTCAGATATAGTGGAAGTATCATTCACACCTTTACAATTTGCACTTGAACAAAATTATCCTAATCCATTTAATCCTGTAACTGTTATCAAATATTCAATTCCTGTTAAACAATTTGTAGAACTAAAAATATTTAATGTACTTGGAAATGAAATCGCCAAACTTGTGAGTGAAGAGAAAGATGCGGGAAGTTATTCAGTATCGTTTAATGCTGCTGATTTTTCATCTGGAGTTTACTACTACAAATTAACTTCTGGTTCTTTTACCAGCTCAAAAAAAATGGTTCTCATAAAGTAATGATGACCATTAAACCTTTTAACAGCTTTTAAGGTCTAAGTAAGGAACTAGGATTATTTATGAAAAAAATATTTTTAGCTTTATTTATTTCATTATCTTCTTTTTCATTATTAGCACAGACCTATACTGTTAAAGGTATTGTAAAAGACAAAGACGATAATACTTCCCTTCCGCAAGCAAGTATTGTTCTGAAAGATATTTTATCCGGCGAAAAACCTCTGATATCAATCAGTGAAAAAAATGGCAACTTTACTTTTTACAATGTACCAAAAGGAACTTATTTGCTTGAAGCTTCATACATCGGTTATGAAAAATTTTTTGATACCATAAGAGTCTTCAGACAAAATATTGATTTTTTGATTATCTTCTTAAAGAAAAGTTTTGTACAGATGCAGCAGGTTGAAATTGTTGATAAAATAATTCCTGTTGAACAAAGAGAAGATACAATTCAATTCACCGCAAAAGGATTCAGAACAAGCAAAGATGCTAATGCAGAAGAATTGATTACAAAAATTCCCGGCATTCAAAAAGAAGATGGAAAAATTAAAACGCAGGGAGAAGAAATAAAGCAGGTGTTCGTTGATGGAAAACAATTCTTTGGCGATGACCCTATGATTGCTTTAAGAAATTTACCTGCGGAGATGATTGATAAAATTCAGATTTACGACAGGGGAAGTGAACAATCACAGTTTACCGGTTTTGATGATGGACAAACTTCTAAAACTATAAACATCATAACACGCGGCGATAGAAGAAGCGGACAATTTGGAAAACTTTATGCGGGTTATGGAACCGAAGAAAGATTTTTATCAGGTGGAAATTTAAATCACTTTGAAGGAGACAGAAGAATTTCCTTAATAGGTTTGATGAATAACATCAACCAGCAAAATTTTTCACTGCAGGATTTGCTTGGAGTAAATACTTCTCAACGCAGTGGAAGATTTATGAGTATGATGCAATCGATGGGGCGAAGAGGAGGCGGTAATTTTGGCGGCGGTGATTTCAATAACTTCCGTGTCGATGCACAAAGTGGAAATACAAACACGTATTCAATAGGAATTAACTATATGGATATGTGGAGCAAAGATATTACGGTGAACGGAAGCTATTTCTTCAATCATCAAAAAAACTCTGATGATGAAATTCTTAACCGTGAATATTTTTCAAGTACAGGTTTAAACCAATTCTATGATGAAAATTCATTCTCTTCATCAAAAAACTACAACCACAGATTTAATCTAAAGATTGATTACAACCTTGATACTTTAAACTCTTTTACGTTGCAGCCACGATTTAGTTACCAGGATAACTCTGCAAGAGAAAATTATTTCGGAATAAATTATTACACAGGCAGCAGGACAATAAGTTCATCCAATAACAAAACATCTAACGACAGAAGCGGGTTTAATTTTTCGAACGAATTTTTATTCAGACACAGATTCGATTTGCCTGGAAGAACTTTTTCTATTGGAATTAATAATAGCATTACAAACAGGAAAACAGATAGAACAAATTATTCATTAAGCAGTTATTACCAGAATGTTGTATCAGTTGATACTTCTGACCAAATTTCCGACCAGCTTGTAAATGGTTTTAGTGTATCTCCAAATATCGCATATACAGAACCAGCCGGAGACAATGCACAAATTATGGTGAACTTTACGGCAAATTATAATAATAACAACAGCGATAAAAACACTTATAATTTTAATCCTATGACAGGCTCTTACAATTTGAGCGATACTCTTCAGACAAATAAATATGAAAATAATTTCTTTACTTTAAGAGGCGGTTTATCATACAGGTACAGAACAGAAATTACCAATTTAAGTTTAGGAATTTCTTACCAGCAATCTAATTTAAATGGTTCGCAAACTTTTCCTTACAGTTACAAAGTTAACAGAACTTTTTATAATTTTCTTCCAAATGCACGTTTAACTTTAAGATTTGGCTGGACAACAAATCTTCGTTTCAATTACAACACAAGTGTCGATGCTCCTTCAATTAGTCAGTTGCAAAACACAATTGATAACAGCAACCCGCTCTTCTTAAAAACAGGTAATCAAAACTTGAACGAAGAATACAGTCATAGATTATCAATCCAGTATATGACTACAAATTTTGAAACAGGTTCAACCTTTTTTGCAATGGCTTCTGCAAACTACACAAACAACTATATTGGCAATTACACTGTGAATGCTTATTCAGACACCCTTCTTCCATCGGGAATATTTTTGAAAAGAGGAACACAGTTAACTTATCCTGTTAATTACGATAAATCTTTTTCAGTGCGCGGTTTTCTTAATACGGGCTTTCCAATCTCCTGGTTGATGTGTAACTTAAATTTATTTTCATCTTTTAGCTTTAGCAGAACACCAGGACAAATTAACAAGCAATCAAGTATCTCTAAAACATATTCTTTCAGTGAAGGTGTTTTTCTTGTAAGTAACATTAGCGAAAATATTGATTTCAGAGTTTCTTATACACCAACTTATAATTTTACAAAAAACAATGTACAGACAAATTCCAAGAATGAATATCTTGTGCATAATGGTTTTGCAAGTCTGTATCTTACTGTCTATCAGGGCATTTTTGTAAAAGGTGATTTTACATACTATAACAATCCCGGACTTGGCAGCGGTATAAAACAAAAATATTACTTGCTGAATGCAGGAATTGGCACAAAGCTTTTTACTAATGATGTTGGTGAAATTAAGTTTGAAGTTTTTGATTTACTTAACCAGAATGAAAGCCTGAACAAAACCATTACAGAAACATACATTGAAGAAAAGAACAACAAAGTTTTACAAAGATATTACTTGCTAACTTTTACATATAATATGCGTTTCTTCGGAGAATAATCTGAACTAAAAATAGTTCCAAAGCTTTATAAAAAGCAAATCTGAAGCGGAATTGACAAGCAACATTTCACGACGATAAAATAAATTTCGTATGTCATAACTTTAATTGCTGAAAAATATAAAAATAGCAAATTGAAATACGAAATTGATGAATAAAAACACTTTAACTTTAATTAATTCATAGACATTGATAGGCTTATTCAATAGTACAGTTATTTGGGTTTAGTAAATTTTTAATTTAAAATTTGCATGTTTTACTCAAAATCGTCGTTTTTAAGATCAGTAATTATTTAACATTTTTTTATTGTTTTTTGTCTTAAAAATTTTTTGAACAGTTAAGGTCTTAGTAAGTTTAATTAAGAATTTTCACATTTTAAAGGAAAAGTTATGGCTGCAGTTACTTTAACAGAAACTCTTAAAGATGAGTACAATAATCTTTTTAATACCTGCATTATTACTACTTCAAAAACCAGTGCAGTTGAATCTATTATTACCAATATAAAAAATAACAAATCACGATACGAAGCTGTTTCAAACTTATTAAACATTCCATGGTACTTCATAGCCGTTATTCATAATATGGAATCATCACTTAATTTCAATAAGCATCTTCATAACGGAGATCCGCTTACAGGAAGAACAACTCATGTTCCAGCAGGAAGACCAAAGACAGGCAATCCTCCATTCACATGGGAAGAAAGTGCTTCCGATGCTTTACAAATGATAAATCTTCATACCTGGGATAACTGGTCTCTTGCAGGACTTTTATACAAACTTGAAGCATACAACGGCTGGGGTTACAGGACAAAGCATCCGCATGTATTATCTCCTTATCTCTGGAGTTTTTCTAATCATTATACAAAAGGAAAATACATAGCCGATGGAACGTGGTCTGAAACTGCAGTTTCAGGTCAATGCGGTGCCGCAGTTATACTGAGAAGAATGGTTGAACTTGGAGAGATAAATATTCAACAAGCTGTTACCACAACAACTAAAAAAGAACCTGTATTAAAATATTCTTCAAAGAAAATTGCTTATGGAGAAGAGCTTCAAATTTTCTTGAACAAGTTCCCCGATATATTTGTAAAAGTTGATGGAGCACCCGGAGAAAAAACATCAGATGCAGTTAAACAAGTTTTCGGCTTCTATTTAAATGGAGACCCTAGAGCATAAAATAGCTCATAGATTTTTTTAACTTAATTATTAATTACAAAAAAAACTCCTGCTGTACTAAATTCCGGCAGGAGTTAAGTAAATAACAGTTGAATATTTATTTATACTGCTTTTGCCAATTCATTCATTTCATCAACAAAATTTTGAATTGCTTTGTCATCAAAATTTTTTTCTTTGGCAGCAGTTTCAAGTGTTCCCCACGCCGGTTCTCCACATCTTAAACAACGGATTCCTTTCCGCATTAAGAATTCAACTGCAAAGGGATAATCGTTTACAAGGTCTTCAATAAGTATATCTTTAGTTATTACTGTTTTCATTTTCTGCCTTCTTTTTCTTTCCCGGTAATATCCAGATTGCACCAACAGCCGCCCCGTAAAGAGTGCTTATAATCGGATTGCTCTGTATAGGACAGCTTCCGCTTCTGCATCCAATAAAATAGTAATATGCGTATCCAAGCAGAGCTCCAAGAATTACAGGAAAAACTTTTAATAACTTTTTATTCTTTATCATCTTGCTTTTATTTTTTGTTGGTATGATGATAAAAATCTCTTAAGGATTCTCTCTTTTTCCCCTGCCAAAATAAAATATTTGCCTTGACTTTGTAAAGTGAAATTTCAATTTTGGCAACTGTAAATAAGGTTAATCTTTATACAAAGGAATAAATATGTTAAAGAAATTATCATTTGTCCTTTTCATTTTTGCTTTGTCATTCACTTCGCAATCACAAACTGTAATTGGCAAGTACGCCGGTGAGTTTATGGCTATTGGTGTCGGCGGAAGAGCGCTTGGAATGGGAGGAGCTTTTGTAGGTATTGCAAATGATGTTACTGCCGGTTATTACAATCCTGCTGGTCTTGCACAAATAAAATATCCGCAAATAGCTCTAATGCATGATGAAAGATATGGACAACTTGCTAATTACAACTACGGCTCGGTTGCTATTCCTTATGGTAAAGATTGGAGCTTTGGTATAAGCACTATGTGGCTTTCAATTGAAGGAATTCCTGACACAAGAAATGCTTTGTACGATGCCAATCGTGACGGAATTCTTGATATTCGAACTGACAGACTTGACTATTCGAAAATAACAGAATTTAATAATAACGATTGGGCTTTCTACTTAACCGCTGCTAAAAAACATTCTGATGATTTCTATTACGGTGCTAACATTAAAATAATCCGCAGAACTTTTGGAGATATAGGAAGTGCAACAGGAATTGGTTTTGATGTCGGTGCAATGTACATACCAATGGAAAATCTTGTTGTTGGTGCAAATATACAGGATGTTACAACTACACTGGTTGCATGGAGTACAGGTCGTAATGAGTTGATAACACCTACATTAAAAGTCGGTTCTGCTTACTCTTACGATTTAGGATGGGGCAAAATTCTTCCTGCCATTGATCTTGATATTCGTTTTGAAAACAGGCGTTTTGCATCGCAGTTTAATATAGGTCCGGTAAGTTTTGATTCTCATCTAGGTGTTGAATTCTCTTATAAAAATCTCTTTGCTATAAGAGGCGGTTATAATGATGTTAAACAATTTACAATAGGGGCAGGAGTAAAATTACCCAAACTTAATATAGATTACACATTTGCAAAATTCAATATGTCTAAAGAAGAGTCTCTGGATAATACACACAGAATCTCTATAATGCTCACTCTTGAAGAACCCAGATTTTTGAGAGCGACCGAGTAAATTACTTTTTCAACAACTCCATTAAAGCATCAACAAGTTGTTGATTAGGAATTGGTTTAGTCAAAAACAAATCAGCACCGGCTTTTAATGCATTTTCTTTATCACTATTAAAAGCGTGAGCAGTTAAACAAACCACTCGCAGTGATTTAAACTTTTCAGATTTTCTAACCTCTCTTATAAGTTCAAGTCCGTTTTTGCTTCCCTTTAAGGAAATATCCATTACCACTAAATCGTACTTATTGTTATCAAGTTTCTGATAGAAGCCAACATCGTTAGCACAAAGATCAACTTCAAAACTTCTGCTTAATAAAAATTTTAAAAATCGCTGACTTTCTTCATCATCTTCAACAATAAGCAGTTTTGGTTTAGATTTTATTTCATTCTCCAATTGTTTACCCTATTTTTTAAATGTGACAGTAAAAACAGATCCTTTGTTTTTTTCACTTCTCACTGAAATCTCTGCATTAATAATTTCTGCAACATTTTTTACTATTGCCAGCCCTAAACCGTTACCTTCGTAAGGTCTATTATATCCCATAACTTCCTGTGTAAATGGTTTATAAAGATTATCAAAATAATCTGGTGAGATTCCAATGCCGGTATCTGTAACATCAATAGCTAATTCATTTCTATCATTAAAATAAATCTTAACGGAAACGGATCCGCTAAGAGTATATTTAACAGCGTTGTCAAGAAGATTCTGTATAATCAAATTTACAGAATATATATCTGTGACAATCGTTTCACCTCCGCTTAAATCTTCATAAATGAACTGAAGATTTTTTTCTTTTGCAATTTTCCTATAATCGGTAATTAATTTCTGAAAAACTTCTGTAAGAGAAACATTTACAAAATTTGTTTTATAATTTCCTGTAAGCAGTTGAGACATATTAAGATTAAGATCAATCGTTCTGTATAGTCTTTTTCCGCTATTTTGTATAGCATTAAAAGCATATTCCAGATCTTGTGGAATTTTATCTTTCATATCTTCATAAATAGATTCACTAAAGCCCAAAATAGCCATTAGGGGAGATCTGATTTCATGCGACATCTGTAACAGAAAAAAAGTTTTTAATTTTTCTGAATTTTCAGTTGCAGTTAATGCTTCCTGAATTTTCTCCTCTGCTAATTTCAGTTTAGTTATATCACTTCCATAAATCTGGCAGATCTTATACTTGGGAATACCTGTCAGCACAAAATTAAAAATCTTATTTCCTATTGAAACAATAAAGGTATGCTTTTCAGAATTTTCAATACATTTTTGCAGATTTATTTTCTCAACCGGTGGTAATAATTCTATAACTTTTGTCCCAGTAATAGGTTTGCCGGGAAACAATTCTATTGCAGAACGATTGGCCAATGTAATTATTCCATCATCATTCAAACGAAAAACAGGATCGGGATCGAGTTCAGCAAATAGTGCCATTAGTTCTGCTTGCTGTAATCTTAAATTTTTCTCCTCTTCGGCATGTTTTTCCTGCATTGGAAAAACAAGATATTTATAAATGATATAAATAACCGATAGAATAAAAAGTAAAAGAATGAAAGATAAAACTATTGGATTATCAATACTGAAAAACGAGCTTAGCGTTATCTTCCCTGTAAACGATGAAGAACAAGCCAATGAAAATCTCCAGCCCTGTTGTAATTAAGAAATTATTCTGAGCATTTACTACATTAGCAAAAACATTCATAAATTTTGTCAGAACAGTTAACTCATAAAAAATTAAGACAATCAAAAAAAGAGAAATTTTTCTTTCTTTTATTAACGCACCAAGAGTGAGGTAAGATATTCTTAAAATAATAAGTATATGTAATGAAATGAATATCCAATAATTCACTTCATAATTATGCAACATCCTCGGAATAATAGAAAAAAGAATTGCTCCTAATAAAACCAGATACCAGATTGCCTTAACCATGTTTCTGGGTGTAACTGAAATAAACAAAAGATATGATACAAGTATGTATGGATATATTGGACTTAAATTGAAGAAATTTAAGGACAAATAACTTGCTATTTCAGATAAACCCAGAACAAGGAAATAATAGAAATAGTTTGTTTTATATTGCCTAAAAGGAATAATAAAAAAAACCAATAGAATTAAATATTCTACAACCTTCTGATATGGCATTTAACTATTATTGATCGCAATAAGGTGGACATCCCCATTTGCTGAATTCAAGAACACTTCCATCACCATCGGGTTTTCCATTATTGTTGTATACAGCCACAGTAAGAACGTTATTTGCTCTTATTTCAATATTTACGATTGAAGCATTGTTCATTCCCAGCAGTTCAATTACTTTACTTAAGCTGAATCCATAGAATTGTTCATTTTCATTAAGTACATAGCCTGGAGGGAATAAGACTTTTTTATTATGGGTAATAATAACTAATTTGTTATTAACAAGATTAAAACCAATCTTATCACCACAAATATTGGCAAGAATAGTTAGAACTTTTTTGTTAAGTGAAAAAGATCTAATTGGAGGACCAAATAGTGCGTTAGCTTCCTGAGCGGTTAGAATAACACCAATAGGAGATTTATCCTGGGCAACTAAGTTAACGTTGAACTCAACAAAAAAAGTTAAGAACAATAAAAGAAATAATGCTTTTTTCATTTCCAGCACCTCTAAATTAATTTTAAATGACAACCGCTGAAAATATAAGAAAAATTTTTTAAACTGCAATCAGGATTTTTAAAACACTTTTAATTAATTCCACAAGTTCCGGAAGCACAACCGCCGGCATAAGGATTATACCCACAACTTCCGCTTTCGCAGCCGCCAACAGAAGAACTACTTGAACTACTGACCGATGCACTAAAAGATGAAAGCATTTTTTTATTATCGGCAGAGTTACATTTGGGACAGTTTACAGATTCTATGTTGTTTATTGATTTATGTAAAACTTCAAATTTTGTCTGGCACTCATTACATTTATATTCGAATATAGGCATAATATTTTCCTCAATTGTATGTTAACAACTAACTGTAATAATTATTCTTCAAGGTGTAAAAAACTCATTAAACGTTTATGAGCATTTTCTGGTAACTCAACATTGTATTTTTTATAAAAATCTATCGTCATTTCTACAGAATTAAAATATTCCTGGCAATTACTACATGTTTCAAGATGCTCTTTAATTGCCGTGCATTTTTGAGAATTTAATTGCTCTCCCAAACTATCACAGATGTGCATCATTACATCTTTGCAGGTTGTATTTTTCTTTTTCATTTTTTAAATGCCTTAGTAATTTCTTTTCTTAAAAAAGCTCTTGCCCTGTGAAGTCTTGATTTTACTGCTGCAATTGACAGCCCTGTTATTTTTGCTGTCTCTTCAGTAGATAATTCTTCTACATCCCTTAGTAAGAAAACAATTCTATACTCCGGGGCAAGTTTTGCAATTGTTTTATCGAGCACACTTCTTAATTCTGAGTTTTCTAAATCCTTAACGGGTAATCTCGACCAGTCAGTTATATATTTATCATCAAAAAGACTTTCGTCTGTTTCAACTTCAACAAATGTATAGCGTTTGTTCTTTCGGGCTTCCATAAGACAGTGATTTGTAACGATCCTATAAAGCCAGGTTGATAATTTTGATTTAGCATCAAACTGGTGAAGAGATTTTATCATACTCAAAAAAGTTTCCTGCATTGTATTTTCTGCCTTCTCTCTGTCGCGACAAACTTTAAAAGCAAAATTATACACAGTCAGCTCATGATTCTTTACTAACTCACTCAAGGCTTTTTTATCGCCCTGCTTTGCCAGTTCAATTAGTTTTAATTCTTCCATTGTATCAGATGTTAAAAATTCAAAAAAGATTCATTCCAAAATTAATATAAATAAAGTAAGCAACCATTAATTCAATTGTCCATGCTTTTCCACAGATACCAGCTTGCTATACTGCGATAAGGCGCCCAATTATGTTTTTTACTAATTCGATTTATTTCTTTGTCCACAGGAAGGTGTTTTAAACCATAATTTTTCATAATAGCTTTTCGTAAACTCAAATCATCAAATGGAATCACATCCAATCTGGCAAGAGTAAAAATTAAAAACATTTGCGAAGTCCAGATGCCAATACCTTTCACTTTTGTCAATTCTTCAATTATAGCTCCATCTGATTTTAAAGAAATGTTTTTTAATGATATTTCATTATTCATCAACTTTAATGACAAATCTTTTACATACTTTGTTTTTGCATTTGATAAACCCAAACTCCTTAATAATGAATCCTCAGACTTCAATACTTTTTCAGGAGTCGGTTTGCCTTCAAAGAAGTTCAGAAATTTTTCATTAATACTTTTTGCGGCATAATACGATAATTGTTGCCCAACTATTGCTTTAAGAAGTTGAATAAAATAATTTCTTTTTCGGGACAGATTGCAAATTTCATTTTCATCGATAATACGCCGAAGGATTTTGTCGTTTTTTCTTAAATGTTCTATCCCGTTTCTAATTTCTAAATAATTCATTATTATTGCAAAGGATTAAAAAAATGATTTATTAAAATGGCTTTGCAAATAAAAACTTTGGCAGCATTAAAATCAAATGCTTTGTTTAAAAACGTTAATGAATCTGATTTAAAACAAAAAGTAAATCAAAAAGATTTAATTAATGTTAATGATGGTGAAATTATTTTCCAGGCAGGTGACTCTGCAGAATGTATTTACCTTATTGTTGAAGGTGAAGTCAAAATTAAACACAGCATTGTATATGAAGGAAGAAGAATTTTCATTAAAGTCAAAGGCGATTTTTTTGGCGAAAAAGAATTTCTTGAAAATACCAGTCGAACTTCTTCAGCAGTTGCACAAACTAATACTCTTCTTCTCATTATTAATAGAGCCGACTTTAACAATCTTGCCGCCAGAAACAGAACAATAATGACGAATCTCCAGGGTATTGATTTTTCAGAAGAAGAAGGACAAAATAACTTACCTTCTGAACTCGTAATAAATGAAGAAACAATTAAAGAAGATACCACCGAGGTTCAAGATATTGCTGCCGATACTTACACTTTAAAAACCGATGAGATAATCCAACAAGAGATTTCTTCAGAAATTCTTGAAGAAAAAACAGAAAATTTTTCCTGGGATAACCTAATTGATCAAAAAGAAGAATTTGATGAAAATGTCGAGAAGAATGTTTTAATCCCTTCAAATGATGAGCTTAAAACACCTGAAGAGACTTTAGATATAAACTGGGATTTTAATTTTGAAGAAACAGATAAGAAGGAAGAAGCCGAACCGGATGAATGGGATTTTTCAAAAATAGAATCAGAAGAAAAAATAGAATTGCCGGTTGAAGATACATTTCCTTCTCTTAAAGAAGAACCAACGGAACCCACTCTTATTCCCGAAATAATTCACCAAGAGAAAGAACCTGATTACGTTAAAACAGAAGAACAGCTCGAAGAAGAAATTGAAGATAACGAATTAAACAGAGAACAATTAAAACTTTTAATACAGGCAGCAGAAAAAGTAAATTCTAATATTAAGATTGATGATGTACTTAAATCTATTGTAGATGCTGCAACTTCTTTAACTAATGCCGACCGAGGAACTCTCTATGTTGTGGACAAAGATGAAAATGTACTTTGGTCTAAAATTATTGAAGGTGAAAACATTGAAGAGATAAGGTTGAAACTTGGGCAGGGATTAGCTGGCTGGGTTGCTCAAACCGGCGAAATTATTAACATCAAAGATGCAACAAACGATCCGAGATTCGATTCGGAAATTGATAAAACCAGCGGTTATAAAACTAAATCCATGCTTTGTTTTCCTATCAAGAACAGAGATGGTTATATAATTGGTGTACTGCAATTATTAAACAGCACAGCTGGTGAGTTCTCAGATATAGATGAAAAATTCCTGGCTGCATTATCAATTCATGTTGCACTTGCATTAGAAAATGCTTCTTTAGTCCAGCAATTGTTAAGAACAGACCGCTTAACTTCGTTAGGTAAAGTTGCTCACTTTATAATTAACGATATGAAAAAACCAATTCTTACAATTAAAAGTCTTGTTGAACATATTAAAAAGAAAAACGTTCAACCTGAAATTTATCCGGTGCTTGAAATGATTTCCGATCAGGCATCACTTGTTCTTGATAATGTTCAAACAACCTTAAGCTATTCTGAAGGTAAAACCATTTTACAAACAAGAGTCCAAACACTACACGCCATGATGGATGAAATTCTGGAAATGCTTGCAGAATTTGTTGAAAGCAGAAATGTAAAACTCTTTAAAAAATACGGAGCAGATTGCTACTTAAATGCTGACAAAAAAGAATTATATCAGGCATTTTACCAGATTACTAAAAATGCTTGTGATGCAATGGCGGGTGGTGGTAATTTTTATGTAACAACTTCTATTGAAAATGACTTTATAAATATTTCTTTCAAAGATACCGGACTTGGCATACCTGAAAGTCTTAAAGAAAGAATATTTGAACCCTATATGAGCCAGGGAAAAAAGCAAGGAGTTGGACTCGGACTTCCAATTGCTGAAAAAATTATTAAAGAACATCAGGGCAATATTTCGGTTGAAAGTGAACTTGGCGAAGGAGCTAACTTTATTATTTCTCTCCCTGTGTACAAAAAATAATTTATAATGAGCTACAATCTCATTACTATTCTTGGTCCAACTGCAACCGGTAAAACAAAACTTGCAGCTAAACTTGCCAATAAATTTAATGCAGAAATCATCTCTGCTGATTCACGACAGGTATATAAAAAATTAAATATCGGAACTGGAAAAGACTATGATGATTATATAGTTGATGGCAAATCAACGCCTTATCATTTGATAGATATTATTGAACCAAGTGATGAATATAATTTATTTCTTTTTCAACAGGATTTTATAAAGATTTTTTCTTCAGTTGTAGAAAACAAAAAAATTCCTATGCTTGTTGGTGGTACAGGTATGTATCTTAGTTCTGTATTACAAAAATATAAACTGGCAAAAACAATTGACGATAAAAACGAAAGAGAGTTTCTTAATAGTTTACCTCTTAATGAATTACAAAATATACTCAAAGGACTTAATTCAAAACTTCACAATTCAACTGATTTGAACGATAAACAACGTACAATTCAAGCCATATTGGTAGCAAAAGCTAATTCAAATAAGGTCTCAAATTTTAACAAAGAAATTAACTCTTTAACATTGGGAATTAATCTTCCCCGCGAAGAAATAAAACAAAAAATTACAAACAGGTTAAAACTAAGGCTTGAAAATGGAATGATTGAAGAAGTAAAAGAACTTTTATCATCGGGGATCACTCCGAAAAAACTTGATTATTTTGGACTTGAATATCGTTATATTTCCAAATACTTGCTAAATGAAATCACATATAATGAGATGTTCTATAAACTAAATATAAGCATTCATCAATTCGCCAAAAGACAGATAACCTGGTTTAGGAAAATGGAAAGAGAAGGAATAAAAATTTTCTGGTTAGATGGTCCTAATTTTGAACAAGCACAAGAAATAATAGCAAAGAATTTTTATGCAGTTCCCGATTGAGGTTGAAAAATATCTAAAAAAATTTTTATTGCCCGGATGGAATATTGAGACTTCATTAAATCATCCTGTAAACCTTGTAGTTGTTATTCCCGCAATTTGCGAGTACAATAATATTCGCAAACTTATCGAATCATTATTAGAAAATGATGAGACATATTTTGATGAAACTTTAATACTTTTTGTAATTAATAATTCCATTGAATCATCAGTAGAAATTAAAAATGATAATTTAAAAAGTATCAGATTAATTCGGACAATAATTGGTGAAGCTATTTCTGATGATTCATTAATTCTAAAATGCAGAAATACAAAACTCAATTTTGGATTAGTCGACGCTTCTACTTCGGGAAAAGAATTGCCGACAAAAGATGCAGGTGTTGGACTTGCAAGAAAAATAGGAATGGATTTGTCTCTGTCTCTGTTCAATTATTCCTCTCTAAATAAGAAAATTCTTCTTTGTCTGGATGCCGACTGCACTGTTTCAGAAAATTATTTGTCTGAAATTTATAAACAGTTTAATAATAAAAATTTCTCGGCAGTAAACATTACTTTTGAACATCCGCTTGATGGAAAAGCCGAAGAATATGCTGCAATTGTATGTTACGAGCTTTTTCTGCGATACTATGTGCTTGGATTGCAATATGCAAAATCTCCATATGCATTTCATACTATTGGTTCTTCAATGGCTTGCGATTATCTTAGTTACATAAAAATCGGCGGGATGAATAAAAAGAAAGCAGCAGAAGATTTCTACTTCATTGAAAAATTAGCTAAAGTAACTGAAATAAAGCAAATTGAATTCGCCAGAGTATATCCTTCTCCAAGAGGTTCCTGGCGAGTTCCTTTTGGCACTGGACAAAGAGTAAACCGGTATCATTCTAAAACTCATGATGAATATCTTGTTTATTCGCATCAAAGTTTTGTTGTGTTAAAACACTGGCTCGAAATTTTTCTTGACAAAAAAATCTATGATGAAATTTATTATCTGGATAATGCAAAAAGGATTAGTCATGCTTTATTTGATTTTTTGGTTCAACAAAAATTTCAGGAAGATTGGAAAACAATTTTAACAAATTCCCCCTCTGATGCACAGGTTTCCAAACAAAAGAATCTATGGTTTGACGGATTTAAAACTTTAAAACTGATACATTATTTAAGAGATAACGAGTTTCCGATGGAACCAATGTTTTGTGAAATTGACAATCTTCTGAGTAAAATGAATTACAGCTATGATCTAGACCGGATTACCGATATTCCTCCGATTGATGATCAGGAAAGATATTTAAACCTGTTAAGAAAATTTAATTAATCTTCACTACTTTTCTATTATTTTTGAGAAAAAGATTTTTTAATTATGGACCCTATAAACATTATTATTGCCATTAATATTGTAATTGTTTTTGGTGCAAATTTTTCTGGTGCTAAAGCCGGATTTAAATCAACAATAACACAGGTTAAAGACAAACCCAAAAGCTATTTGCAATCTTTACCTTTGTTAGTTACTACTCTTTCTTTAATTGCACTTATTCTTGCTTTATTCCAGATTGGAACTTTAACTTATTTAAACGAACAACAAAATATTAGATTGGTATCTCTTGTAATTTATCTTGTTTTCTCATGGTTACAAATCTGGGCTTATAAATCTCTTGGTAAAAATTATTCACAGGACATAGTGGTTTTTAATAAGCATTCAATTGTTAATAACGGACCATACAAATTGATTCGTCATCCACATTACATTTCACAAATAATTATCGATTTATCAGCAGCGGTTGCCACACTAAGTTTTATTGTTTTACCTTTAGCAATAATAGAAATACCGCTTCTAATTCTTCGTGCTTCACTTGAAGAAAAAATTTTACTTAAACATTTTAAAGATGAATATGTTGAGTATAAAAAACGAACTGGATTTATGATTCCTTTTATAGGATAGTGAATGATAAAATTTGCAACTATACTTTTACTTTTTGCTCAAGTAGCTATTGCACAGGAATTTTTTTATCAAAAAATTACCATTGGAAATGAAACAAAAGAAGTACTGTCATTAAAACACAAGGAACTTATTTATCTATCTTCAAAAGACCTGGCGGATAAGTTTTCAATTAATTATTTTTTTAATCCTTCGAATAAAAAAGCTGAGTTAAAATTTTCTGAATACATTTTAAGAATTACTGCTAATAATCCATTTATTGTTTTGGTAAAAAAAGATGATAACTCTGTAAATGCTGTACAGATACCTGTCAATACTTTCTATAAAGAATCAATTTTTCTTCCTGTGCGGTATTCACAAAAAATATTAACAACCTGTTTCGGCAAAGAGGTAAACATAAAAGGTATATCATCAGAAATTGTCAAAGAAATAAATGTTGAAAAAAAAGATACTTTAATAAAAACACAAAATGGTATTACTCCTAAATTCAACTTATCAGAAAAAGCAAACGGAACTTTACTCACGATTAAGTTGAGTTCACCTGTAAAATCTGTCAACCATTCACTGCTTAAAGACACAATCATCATTGTATTTCCAAGAACAAATTTTAATAACACAGCAAATACTACAACTTTATCAAAAGGTTTAGTTAAAAATATTTTTCTTTCTAATGCTGGAGATGATGCTTTTATAAAAATTCCTTTAACAAAAGATTTTACATCTTATGAAGTAATTAATTCCGAAAATGGAAATGAGATTCTTGTTACAATTCATAGTAAAAAATTTGCGAACACCATCCTTGACTCAAAAAAAGAGAAATGGAATTTTGATGTAATTGTTATCGATGCCGGACATGGCGGTAAAGACTTTGGAGCCATTGGTGTTAATGGTGCGGTAGAAAAAGAAATCAATCTTGCAATTGCTTTAAAACTTGGTTCTCTTATTTCAGAAAACTTTCCTGAGATAAAAGTTGTTTATACTCGTAAAGATGATCGATTTATTGAATTATATAGACGAGGTAAAATTGCTAATGAGAATAACGGAAAACTTTTTATCTCCATTCATTGTAATTCTCAACCTCAAAAACCTGGACCAGCAAGTGGTTTTGAAGTATATTTGTTAAGACCGGGCAGAACTGAAGATGCAATACAAATAGCAAACCAGGAAAATAAAGTGATTGAATTTGAAGATAATCCATCTCGTTATCAGAAATTAACAGATGAAAATTTTATTCTCGTTAGTATGGCTCATTCATCATATATGAAGTACTCTGAAAAGTTTGCAGAGTTGCTACATCAACAGGTAAATGATAAATTAAAAATAAAATCTCGTGGAGTAAAACAAGCAGGATTTTATGTTCTTGTTGGAGCATCAATGCCAAGTGTACTAATTGAAACAGCATTTATTTCAAACTCGAATGATGCTAATTATCTTAAAAGTAAAGAAGGACAGGAAGAAATGGCAAGAGCTATTTTTTCTGCAATAAAATCTTTTAAAACATACTACGATAAAGTAATTGAAACCGAATAAAAACTTTTTGTAAATTGCTTCAAAAATAATGGAGATATATGACTAAAACTCAAATCTGGCTTGGTGCTTTTGTATTAGCTTTTGTTATTCTTTTCTTCTTACAGGAATTGACGACAAATAAAACAGAACACCCGCAGGGAATAAATATGACTAACAATAATAAGATGGAAGAAAACAGTAGCAATCAGGCACAAGAGATTATGAATCAATTTGGATGTCTCAGATGTCATGGTAACGATTTGAAAGGTACTGCATTAGCACCAGCAATCGTTGGCTTAGCATCTTTATATACAAGAGACGAACTGATAAACTATTTAAGAAATCCTTCTTCTTATATGGAGAAAGATAGGTTTCAATCTTTTAGAGATAAATACAGAACAATAATGCCTTCCTTTAATGACAAGGATGTAAAAGACTTAGGGAAGATTGCAGATTACTTGATGAGTTTAAAATAAAAGAGGCTTGATTAATTCAAGCCTCTTTTCAAATTTATGCTTTATTAGCACTTCCAAGAACATTAATTATTTTGTGTTTGTACAACTCTTTTAATGAATCGCGAGCTGGACCTAAATATTTCCTTGGATCAAATTCTGCAGGACTATCATTAAATACTTTTCGAATAGCAGCAGTCATAGCCAATCTGCCATCAGAATCGATATTAACCTTACAAACTGCAGAAGCTGCAGCTCTCCTAAGTTGATCTTCAGGAATACCAACTGCGTCTTTTAACTTTCCACCATTTGAATTAATGATTTTTACAAGATTAACGGGAACCGATGAAGCTCCATGCAAAACAATTGGAAAACCAGGAATTCTTTTTTCAATTTCTTCTAAAATATCAAAACGAAGAGGAGGAGGAATTAGTATTCCATCTTCATTGCGTGTGCATTGTGCTGGAGTAAACTTATTTGCACCATGAGAAGTCCCGATAGAAATGGCAAGAGAATCCACTCCGGTCTTTTTCACAAAATCTTCAACTTCTTCCGGCTTTGTATAATGAGAAACTTCGCTTGATACTTCATCTTCAATACCAGCAAGTACACCAAGTTCGCCTTCAACAGAAACATCATATTTGTGGGCATATTCAACCACCTGTTTTGTAAGCTCAACATTCTTCTCGTAAGGATGATGCGACCCATCAATCATAACAGAAGAAAAGCCTGATTCAACACAAGACTTACATAATTCAAAAGTATCTCCGTGATCAAGATGAAGAACAATTGGAATTTCATACCCGAGTTCTTTGGCATAATCCACTGCTCCTTTTGCAAGATGTTTCAACAGTGTTTGATTTGCATATTTTCTTGCACCACTTGAAACCTGTAAAATAACGGGTGATTTGGTTTCTACACAAGCTCCTATGATAGCCTGTAATTGTTCCAGGTTATTGAAATTAAATGCAGGAATTGCATATCCGCCTTTAACTGCACTTTTAAATAATTCTTTTGAATTGACGAGTCCTAATTCTTTATACGTAACCATAATTTTCTCTCTTTTTTTAATAATAAACTTAATCTTCTATTTAATTATACAAAAAGTTTCAAAATATTAAAAACATAGTCTATTGCTTGCGAACTGAAAACTGTTTAAAAATTTTCTCATATAATTATCGAACAACGAATAAACTGAAAATAGTTCAAAATAAAGATTGAATTACTTATTGCAATCAATGAAAAATCCATTTCACTACATTTATATTCTCCTTTGAAGTCAGCCATTTAACAGATAATTTTGTTCACAAGAAATTTAAAATTTAGGAGTAATATGACAACAAAAGATTTTATCGCAATTGAAGAAAAATTCGGTGCCCACAATTATCATCCTCTCGATGTTGTAATAAATAAAGCCGAAGGAATATGGGTCTGGGATGTTGATGGAAACAAATACCTAGACTGTCTTGCTGCTTATTCTGCCGTTAACCAGGGACATTGTCATCCAAGAATAATTAAAGTTTTAAAAGAACAGGCTGATAAAGTAACACTAACATCACGTGCTTTTAGAAATGATCAGCTCCCCCTATTATGCAAAGAATTATGTGAACTTACCGGTTATGAAATGGTTTTACCAATGAATAGCGGAGCTGAAGCTGTAGAAACAGCTCTAAAAGCTGCGCGCAAATGGGGTTATAAAATAAAAGGCGTTAAAGAAAATTCTGCCGAAATAATTGTTTGTAATAATAACTTTGCGGGAAGAACTATTACGATTATCAGCTTCTCTACAGAAGAACAATATAAAGATGGTTATGCACCATTCACTCCCGGTTTTAAAATTATTGAATATGGAGATGCTGAAGAACTGGAAAAAGCAATTACGCCAAATACTGTTGCCTTTATAGTTGAACCTATTCAAGGAGAAGGTGGAGTTTGTGTCCCTCCAGATGGATATCTTAAAAAGGCATTTGAAGTTTGCAAAAAGAACAATGTCTTATTTATAACTGATGAAATTCAATCAGGACTTGGAAGAAGCGGAAAACTTTTTGCACATTATTACGAAAGCATTCGTCCTGATGTAGTAATTATTGGTAAAGCTCTCTCGGGTGGATGTTATCCTGTTTCAGCCGTTTTATCTGACAAACAAGTTCTTGGTGTTTTCAATCCAGGAGATCATGGTTCAACATTTGGCGGAAATCCCCTTGGTGCTGCCATTGCAAGAGAAAGTCTTAAAGTGCTTGTAGAAGAAAAACTTGTTGAAAATTCATTTGAACTGGGAGAATACTTCAGAGCTAAATTACGTGAAATTAATTCACCTCACGTTAAAGAAATTCGAGGTAAAGGATTATTTATTGGTGTTGAGCTTCATCCAGAAGCTGGTGGTGCAAGAAGATTCTGTGAGGCATTAATGAAAAAAGGTGTTCTGTGTAAAGAAACTCATTCACACGTAATAAGATTTGCTCCTCCACTTGTTATTAAAAAAGAAGATATTGATTGGGCAATGGCGAGAGTGAAAGAAGTTCTCTTGATGAAATAATTTTCTAATGCAAAGAAGTGGAAGTAAACGCTTCCACTTTTTTTATACTATAAACTCCTGAACCAATTGACTTGTAGTTTCAAATGCTTTTTTAATTGCATCTAATTTTTCCAAAACAACAGTAAGATTATTTTGCTTAGCTGCCATTTCAATTGCTTTTGCTTCTTCACCCATTAACTTTGCACCAATAGACAAACTTGCCCCCTTTAAGGTATGGCTTTCAGATGCGATTTTCTGGAAATTGCTTTCGCGAATGAACGCTTCAAGTTTCTCAAGCCGACCCGTTGTATCACTTAAATATGTGGTTAATAATTCTTTCTGGAAATCAGCATTATCCATGCTAATTGATGAGAAATGTTTCCTATCGAAAACATCATCCATGGGAGTTGGTTCATCAATTTCTGCAATGCTTAAAGGATCAACTTTAATGTTTAACCATTTATCTATTACGCTAATCAAATCATCGGTGCGAATAGGTTTAGTTAAATAATCATTCATACCTGCCGCGATACATTTATCTCTATCTCCTGACATTGCATGAGCTGTCATAGCAATAATTGGAATAGAATAACCATAATCTCCCATTTCACGGATTCGTTGAGTTGCAGTAAAACCATCAACTTCCGGCATTTGTACATCCATTAAAATTAAATTGTAGCAAGGATTTTCTTTAATTTCCTGTATGGCTTCGCCTCCATTACCAACAGCTTTAGCTTGTAATCCTGCAGTCTGCAAAATTTTTAATGCAACTTTTTGATTTACTGCATTATCTTCTGCAAGCAAGATTCTAAATTTTTCTCTCTGACTTTTAAATTCGTTTGCAAATAATTTTGTTTCAACAATCTTTCTTTGTTCAAGCTCTGAAGGTTTAACTTTACTTTTTAAAGTACCAATAACACTCGATTGTTTTTGAACTTTAAGTAAAATTGAAAAAGTAAACTTACTTCCATTATTTGGAGCACTCTCAACCTTAATTGAGCCATTCATCATTGATACTAACTCTTTGCAGATTGCTAATCCCAAACCTGTTCCGCCAAATTTTCTAGTATAAGAACCATCGAGTTGAGAGAATGGTTGAAAAAGATATTTAATTCTTTCGAGTGGAATACCAACTCCTGTATCCTGAACATAAGAAGTAATCTTTACTTTATCATCTTCTAATTTTTCAGAGCTGATATGAACATTAACAGAACCCTGATTGGTAAACTTAATAGCATTCGAAAGTAAATTAATATAAATTTGGCGAATTCTTGTAGCATCACCAATAAGATGAAGATGAGCACCTGTTTCAATATCTACATTGATAGATAATTTTTTTTCATTGGCTGCGGTAATAACTGTCCCTATTGCCTCATTTAATAGTTCTCGCATATTAAAAGAAACTTCTTTAAGCTCAAACTTACCTGCTTCAATTTTGGAAAAATCTAATATGTTGTTTATTAATTCAAGAAGTGTTTCTGCCGAATTTCGTGCGCTAGCAACCAGATCTTTTAATTCCTGTTGCGTCCGGTAAGTCCCTTGCTCAATAAGTGTAAGAAAACCTATTACACCATTCATTGGTGTTCTTATTTCGTGCGACATATTAGCAAGAAATTGACTTTTGATTTCACTTGATTTTAATGCTTCTTTAGCAAGAATATCAGATTTGGCTTTTTCTGTTTTTAATTGTTCCTCGGCTTTTTTTCTTTCTTCTTCAAGACGAATTTGTTCGGTGATATCACGAAGCGAACCTTCAAACAAATAACGATCTTCAACATCATCTTTCACTACTCTTGCATTAATCTGAACAAAAATAATTTTCCCGTCTTTTCTTTTCAACCTTGCCTGATGTCCTTTTACCTCTCCAGTCTTTCTTAACATTTCTACAATTTCATCTCTGTCTCTCGGAATAGTGTAAATATCTTTGGTCAGACTTAAATTTTTCATTTCTTCAAACGAATCATATCCCAACAGATTCATTAGTGCATTATTTACAGTTACAAATCTACCCGAAGGCGTTGTCTGAAATATTCCTTCAATTGAATTTTCAATTATTGAGCGATATTTTTTTGCAGACTGCTTAATTTTAAAAGATTTTTCTGCAAGTTCACTTCTGAGTTTAAAATTGACGGCACTACCAACAACTGATATTAAACTTAAAAAGATAACAAAAAGTAACGACTCAATTAAATTCGGTAAAAAATAAATTTCTTTTTTATTAAATAAAATAGCTGCAGCAAATACAAAGTTATAATAGATCGCTACTATTATCTGGTTCTTTACTTCCCAGCTAAGAAATAAAGCAGAAGTAAAAATCATTAACCCAACAATCTGAGTATTAACTATAAGAGTCTTAGGCATCAGATAAATCATATAACCGCTGGAAGCAATAATAGTCAGCAAAAGTATATGAACTAACATAACAGGATTTCTTAATGCATGCTTTGTATGCAAAATAACAAGAATAATGAAGGCAATCAGCGTTGCAAGAAGCCTGGTCAAATATATTTCAAAAGAAAAATGAGAAGAATATCTCACTTCAAAGACCATTGCAAATAAACCCGAGATGGCAATTAAAAGAGTAATAACTTTTAAAGGAACAACAAGATATTCTTCGGATTCTTTTTTAATGTATTGATATTTATCTGAATCAAAAAGACTTGCAGGATTGCTTAAAAAATCCAGAATAGAATATTTTCTTTTAAAAAATGTGGACTTCGCTGATTTCTGTTTAGTTAATTTCATGTTAATTCAACTTTTTTTTATCTGAAATATTCCTAAAAATATTTTCAATTAATATTGTAAGTTAAATTACCAATTTCAAAAAATTTATCAAAAGAATTTTATTAATTATGTTAGATTTTCTTTACTCAATAGATTTATCAATTTTCTACTTTTTCAATCACACTTTATCAAATAATGTGCTGGATAAGTTTTTTATACCCATTACAGATGTAAAGTACTGGATTATCGCTTATGTAATTCTTTGGGGAATTTTATTTTTTAATGGCGGCAAAAAAGGAAAAATTGCTGCTATTCTTGTAATCTTATTAATTGTAGTTACAGATCAATTCGGTTATAGAATTCTCAAAGAACTATTTTCCCGTATACGTCCCTGCAATGTTTTATCCGATGCGATTCTGCCACTGGGAAAGCAAGGGACATTTTCTTTTCCATCAAATCACGCATTGAATAACTTTGCTGTAGCAACATTTTTTTCACAGCTCTATCCTAATTTAAAATGGGTTCTAATAATAATTGCTTGTCTGGTTTCAATCTCCCGTGTTTATCTTGGTTTGCACTATCCTTCTGATGTTATTGGCGGAGCAGTCATTGGAATGGGTTTTGGATTCTTATTCTCTTTCATTTACTTTCAATTAGAAAAAATTTTAGTTAAAAAATAAAAAAGGCTGCCTTTCAAAGACAGCCTTAAAACTAAAACAGATTATTTCGTCAGTATGTTACTTTATACTCTTTTTTACCGTCAGCGGTAGTTGTTATTATTGTAATTACAACAGTGTGTTGAGTGTTGTTATTTGTTCCAATATATTCAACAAGATAGCTGTTAGACAGAGCACCAGTTACAGGTAAATTTAATAAATTTAAATCGTATGCAGTTGAATGGATAAATTTAATGGTACCACCAGTACATTCAGACATTTTCCAAGGTCTTTCATAACTTGCATTCCAATCGGTATAATTGTTCCATTCTTTAGATGTATCAGGAACAGAACCTGTCCAATAAGAATTAGGAACGCTGAAAATTGTATGAATTGTTGCTCTTCCAGAAAATTTTGAACAAGCATATGTTGTTTTATAAATAGAGCTTCCCGGTTGAGTTCCCTCGTCGGTAAAAGCAATATATATTCTCTGTGCACCGGCTCTCCAGGTGTAGAAAGTATCTGCAAAACTTGCTGCCTTAACCAGATTTTCACCATATACACTTGTAGCAAAAGAATTTGCTTTAGAAACAAGCGATGCACTATCTGTTCCTGAGAATCCGTAAGTTCTGCTTGTGCCTGTATATCCAGGTCTGTTCATAAAGTTTGAAATATTGGCTGCAGTTGTAAAATTAATACCTCCTGCAATCTCACCACCGCTGTAACCTTGTCCAACAACTGAAAATTTTACATCAAGACCACTTTGTTGTAAATAATTTGCAAATTTGATAATTCCAGCTGCAATAGAATCAGCTTCTTCATACATACTGCCAGAATTATCAACAAGAAAGCAAATATCTGCAGTTAACGTAGTACCACTGCCGACCTTTGTAACTTTCAAACCCTGTGTTTTTCCATCTTCTGTTACAAAGATGTTTGACGAGGAGGGATTTGAACTGTTGTACGTAAGTGTAATAGGATTACCTGTTGTAGGATCTACTAATCCAGTCAGGTTAATTTGAATTCTGCTTGGATTACTTTGTGGTTGTGTAAATGTAGCAGTTGGTTGAATATTATTAATTGTTGGCGCAGGGACAGTAACATTAACAGGATCTGTCGGAATGTCATTGTTTCCGCTAGGAGAAGTAGGACTATCATCTTTTTTCTTACATCCAATAAGAAGAAAGACAATTAAAAGTGAATAAATAAAGAATAACTTTTTCATATAGCTCCTTGTAAATTGATTATAGAATAATTAAAAAAACAAATTAACTTCTTTGATTTTTCCAAGTCAAAATTAAATTAATTATTCTTTAAATCAAATATTGTTTTGCAAAAAAAAAGAGCGAAGTGATTTCGCTCTCATTTCTAAATCAATTTTTATTTTAGAGCAATGATTCACGTAATCTTCTGTACATTGAAATAAAAAATCCGATTGTTAATATCCCTACGCCTATCCATACAAAACTGACAAACGGTTTAGTACTTACTGTTACAGAAAGTACTTCTTTGGGAGAAAATGTAGTAATCTGTGAATTAAGCACAGATAAAACAAGATTTGCTTTTTTAGAAACAGGATCAATGTTTTCAATATCAATTATAATTCCTGCTTCATCAATTTTTGCGGGAATGTTTTGCATTTGATTATTAGTATTTACCAGCAAAACCTCAGATTCATATTTTTTACCTGATTTTTCAATTTCGAGTTTTGCGCCCATTTTAAAATCTCCTCCGGTTTGCATGACCTGTAAATCCGGTTTAATGAATTCTAAATATTTAATATTAGCTTCATTGAATTGTATTACATCACCAATATTCATTGTCGAATGTGTAACATTGGTCCTATCTGTTTGTCCTTCATCATAACCAACAGGCGAAACATAAAAATCTTTAAATAATCCTTCAAGTATATCTGGCTCCCTCATCAGACCATTATTAAATGGACTTATATACATAACCGGTTTAACCTTCTGTGACGAGTTCGCTTTTTTTACGTTAATGATAAACTCATATTTTGTATTATTTTCAATTGGATTGATGCCTGCAAACTCAAGCTGATAACCAAGCGCATTAACCGATTTTCCTTTTTCAATATCTACATCCATATGTTCGCTGTAAGCAGAAGAGCCTATTACACCAATAATAAAAACAGCAATACCAATATGTGATATATATGAGCCAAGCATTGATTTATTTCCTTTAACTACTTTTAAAGCAATTTCAATGTTGACAAAAATTGTAAACAAAGCAGAAGCTGAAAGAAGAATCATCATTAAATCGTAAACTTTTCCAAAAGCTATAATTAAAACTGTAGCGATAACCGTAGCGATAGTAGAAAAGCGTAATTGTTTAATCATCTCTTTACCATCAGTCTCTTTCCATTTCAGTAAAAGACTGAGTCCATTTAGAAAACCAATAATTATTGCAAGAGGAACATGCATCCTGTTATAAAAAGAAGTCTGTACAGACATACCGAAAATGGGAGCTGAGGTTCCAAGTAAAACTATTAAAGCAGAAGCCCCTAATGCAACCGCTGCAGAGAACAAAGATAGTTCACGAGATAAAACACTTTCATCAGTTTCTGTTTTTGATGAAAGAGACTTCCACCTGTAAATTATCATACCTGCACCAAGTAGAGTAAATGTGATTACAAATATTACCAGGAACAAATAAACAACCCTTCCTGGTTCAGCAAAAGAATGTACTGAAGAATCTCCAAGTATTCCACTTCTTGTTAAAAAAGTTGAATAAATTACCAGTACATAAACGAGAATACTTAGTATCAAATTTGTTTTTGCATATTTCCCAATTCCACCTGTTTTTTGTTGAGTTCTTTTTTGAACTATCATTGTATGAATAGCAGCAACACTAACAAGCCATGGAACAAGAGAAGAATTTTCAACAGGATCCCAAGCCCAGTATCCTCCCCAGCCAAGAATACCATATGCCCAATAACCCCCAAGCATAATTCCTAAACCAAGCACACCAGAACCCGCCAAAAGCCACGGCAATGATTGTTTAATCCAATCTTTATAATCATTTTTCATTAGTGCTGAAACAGCAAAAGAAAAAGGAACGGTTGCCATTGCAAATCCAGCAAATAAAATAGGTGGATGAATCTGCATCCAGAAATTTTGCAAAAGTGGATTCAATCCTTTGCCGTGAATAATAAAATCACTTATTGCTATACCTGCCGCATTAAGTTGTGCTATAAGAGTTGAATCTATTTTTATTAAATTTTGCCCTGTGTTCTGGTCACTGAACATATAATTCTGTAAAAACGGCAGATTGAAAAAAGTAGAATTTAATTTAGCCGCATCTAAAAATGTTGGTTCTGCCCAGATATACATAAAAGGACTTTTCATTAAAGGCGAAACCATTATCAACAAGAAAGATGTTGCAAGTGTAAACACAGACATTACCCTTGCTTCAAGGTCTTCCCTCTTTGAAGTATATGATTGTAAAAAAACCCCAATAATGGAAGTTAATAGAAGCCAGAGTAAAAAACTGCCTTCTTGTCCCGCCCAAAAAGTAGAAATTAAAAACCCAAGCGACAGGTCATCATTGCTATACTCATAAATATATTTATACTGGTATTGATGTGTAAGTAAAAGATAAAGCAAAAATGAAGATGCAACTATAATTAACATGGTCATCACATGATATGATAATCTTGCATAATTTAAAGTATTTTTATTCCCTCTATAATTCAGGTAAAACATAATCATTGAAAACACACTAAACACTAATGCAACAGATAATATGATATTGCCCGCCATTAAAACTCCTTTAAATATTATTTCTTCAAGTTAAATTTCTTTTAAGAAGATTTAACTGTTTTCTGATCCTGGTATTTTGATGGACATTTTGTTAAAATTTCTTTAGCTTGAAAACATCCATTTTGATAAACACCTGTAACAACAACGCTTGTAGCAGATTCAAAATTATTAGGAATTGTACCGCTGCAAATTACTTTCATTTCATTTCCTTTATCATCCTTCATATAAAATGAAAAGGTTTTTTGTTGTTTATCAATTTCATAATTTTTTTCTTTAACCCAGCTTCCGGTTGCTTTTACAACTTTTTGCTTTTCCATTACTTTGGTAAAATCACTTTCGTATTGAATATTACTTTGTGTAAACAGGTATAACATCAACCCAAGAAAGACGACTACGATAATACCACCAAAGATATATTTATTATTCATATTTTATTTTCCTTGACCTCTTTTTCGATTTTCTTTAAACGTTTATCTAAACTGAATATGTATGAAAATATTCCAGTCCAGACAATTAATACAATAATCATTACAATATAAATAGCATTATTTGCCAAAAAGTTTTCCACTACGCACCTCACATTATTTTAATTGTTTATCTAATTTATCTTTTATGATGAGAGATTTGTAACCAACATTCCAAATCCAGAAATACAAAATTGTAAAAGCTATCAATGAAATAAAGAATACGAGAAACATATTTCCATTCATTTTAAAATTTACAACAGGACCAGCATTTGTATCATCAGCCGAACCAGGATGCAGTCCTTTCATAATTCTTGGCATGATAAAAATAAAAAAAGGAACAGTAATGAAGGCAATAGAAGAATATACTGCCGATAATGAAGCCCGTTTCTCTTCATTTTCAACTGCAGACCGGAGAGCAAACAAAGCTCCATAGATTAGTAGTAAAGCAAATATGCTTGTCTGTCTTGGATCCCAGCTCCAGAAAGAACCCCACGCAAATTTGGACCAGACAGCTCCGGTAACTGTAGCAAGAATGCAAAAAATCATACCAAGCTGAGCAGATGTAAATGCTTTTGCATCGTCATCAAGATTTTTTTTCTTCAGGTATTTTACACTAAAAATAGTCGACATCAAAAAAGCAAGAACTGTTAACCAGGCTGTAGGAACATGAAAAAAAATTATTTTAGCATTTTCTCCAAGACCGGGAATATTCGGAAACTCATACCATTTGACAGGTTGTTCAACAACCGGAAATGAAATTCCTGCAACTATAACAAAAACCATTAAGACAAAAAGAAATATTTTCCAGACCATAATAAAAATTAATTATTTAATAAAAATTCAATCTTTCCAAATAAAATCAAAAAGTAAAAATGATACTGAAAGCATTATTACATCATAACAAAATAAAACTGAAAGCTCTACAACACTGTCAGCCAATCTCACTCCATCCATCGAAAGTTTTGTTATTTCAATAAGGGTTAAGATAAGAGGCAAAAGAATTGGAAACGCCAAAACAGGATACAATGTTCCTTTAGAACCTGCTTTAGAAATTATAGCAGCAATTATTGTTGACGATACTGCTATGCCTGTCGTTCCAAGAATGAACGCTGAAATAAAGAGCAATATATTTTTAATTACAAACGCTTCAAATAGCATTGAGTAAAGAATTGCTATTATCAGGTTCATTGTAAAAATTAAAATCAAATTAAACAGCAGCTTTCCTCCAAACACGGTCAAAGGAGAAGCTATCAGTTGCAAAGTTAACGTTGTACCTCTTTCTTCTTCTGATACAAATGCTCTTGATAACCCGCTCATTGATGTAAAAAAGATAACTACCCAGAACAAACCACCTGCAAGATAATCGGAGATTTTTTCATTTCCTATGGAAAATAAAATAACGCTAATAGCTACAAGTATGAACATTGCAAGTGAATTAACGGCATATCTTGTTCTGACCTCCGAAGAAAAATCTTTTTTAAACAACCAGTAGGAATTCATTTGATGTCCCTGTATTTACTTATATTTAAAACACTTGAACACCATTTAAGATCTTGTTCTTCGTTAGATGCAACCAGTACAATATTAGATTCTGCTTCTTTTTGCATTATTGTATAAATTTTCTCTTTCCCTTCTTCATCAAGATTTGATGTTGGTTCATCAAGTATCAATAAATCAGGAGAATGAATCAGGGCAAAAATAAATTTCATTCTTTGCTTCATTCCCGAAGAATAAGTTTTTAATAAATCTTTTCTTCTATCATACAATCCAACAGCATTAAAAAGAAAATCAAATCGCTCTTTCTCAAAATTTTTCCCTCGTATCTTTTCAATAACTTTAATGTTTTCCTCAGCAGAGAATTCATCATAAAGCACAAGATATGGGGAGACAAAACCAATATAATTATGAAGCTCTTCGGGATTTATTTTTTTACCATTGCAGGAATGAATAAGCTGTCCACCAGAAGGAGATATTATACCCGCAAGAATTTTAACTAAAGTTGATTTCCCGGAACCGTTAGGACCCGCAATTCCATAAATTCCATTTTCTTTATAATCAAGACTTATTTCTTTAAAGATTAATCTTCTGCCAAAATACTTTGAAATCGAATCAACTTTTAAGGTATAGCTATTCATTAATAATTACCAATTTACCTTTTTTCACTTTGTTGTTATTCTTTATACTATATAGGTAAACACCGGTAGGTAGTTTTTGGTTCTCAGAATTTTTTCCATTCCATGTTACTACCCAGTTCCCGTTATTATCCCGCGAACAATTTTTTTTAAAGGAACAGACTAAATGATTTGAAATTGTAAAGACAGAGACTTCCACTTCAACATCCGATAATTCGACCGGGATGCTTATGTAATTACTTTGTCCATCATACTTAAATGGTGAAGGATAAACATAGCTCACTTCATTAGAAAAAGTTTCAGTTCCTTCTATAAGCAGGTTATTCAATACTTCAGCAATAGCAAAATACTTCAATTCATCAGATGAAACTTTTCGGAAGTAATAATCTGATATCTGTTTAAAACCCGTTGTGTTTGCAGATGACAAAGAATATTCGCATGAAGATGTAACTGATGGATTTGAAATAGCATTTTGAATATTAGAATTGCTTAAAAGTACTGTCAACGAATCATTTTTTCCTGAAGATTTGTTAACAAATCTAATAAAATTATTTGATGAAGGCAGTGCATTGATATTGACAACTCTTACAGGAACGGTAAACGATAACTCGCTTGTATGCCGGACTAAAGGATATTTTTCACTTTCTTTAAAATATTTATTGGGAATCGTTCTGTAATTTGTAAAAAATGTCCAAATGCCAAATTCACTATAAGCTTTTGAAAAATCCGACCCGACATCATTAAGACTGTAATCAATAGCTAATAAAGCTCTTGAAGTTTTAAGATATTCCCACTGTTTTTTAAGAACATTGAAGCCATATTTTTTTTGTAAATAAATATTCCAGATAGCAAGGTTATATCCATTATTAAGTGTAAATACTTTGTCCGTATTATTGAAATAACTTTTCATGTAGCCGTAATAATCATTTACATCATCAAATACAAATTCTTCCATTGCGGTTGAACACAATTCATAAAAATAAGCATCTATAATTTCATCCTGATTATTTCTCCGAAGTATATAATTTCCCATTTGTATAGCATGAAAAAATTCGTGAGCTGCAGTAACCTTAGCCGCATTAATACCAGTCGTATAAAACCCTGAAAAATCATTATCTACAACAATAAAACTTGTAAAGGTCAAACTGCCCGGATACATTTCTGTTTCACTTTCAGTATAACCGTACATGCCGCCAAGATTTATAATGTAAACATCATATTTGTCATCACCACCAAATCCGTTATCTTTTGGTGGAGGAGGATAACCAAGAAAATTCACTTCAAAATTATAAGCTGAATCAAGTGCTTTTGCAAAATCTGAAATGTTGTATTTGGGGGTTTCATTTCCCGTAGAGTTATAATGTAACCTAAAAAAACCTCCGGGAGTAACAATGCTTGTATCGGTATTTGGTCGTGATAAAATTTTATTAATCTTATATTTCAATTTATCCGAAGTAAGGGAGGAGGCAAATTTGATATTATTAATCAGTTCGAAACCACATTTAATGTAATTTGTATTTTCATTACCAATATCGGTCGAATTCATATTTATTATTCTTGTAAATAAATCACATAAAGAATCAATTTTTGCTTCCCTTTCCTGTGCAAGAGAAACATATGAGATTAAAATTATCACTAAAAATTTTTTCATTTCAGTTTTTTAATCTCAATACAATTATCAAAGTTATTTGTAAACAATAAGGTCAATTCATTATCTAAAAATTTTTTAACAACAAAGAAGTTTACATTCTTCTGTTCAGATATATTTTCAAAAATTAATCTTGAATTAGCAAAGTGTGATTTAACAAATGTAATTATATTTTTATTTAGCAAATATAAAGACAATTTTTTATCGCTTTTAGAAATCTTTTTCGGGACATAAATATCTTTCTTTTTGAAAGAAAAGAATTTATCTATTTCTTCTCCGGACCAATTGAGTTTGTAATTTTTCCCGGCAATTATTCCATTTGTTCTGTCCCCAAAAGCAAGAACTGAAAAACTGACAGGAGTAACTTGATTAATTAATCCACAGGACAACAAATCAATTTTAGAATTTTCTTTTGCTTTAACAGAATAAAGGTCTATCTTGTTTTGCTTCTCTGAATGACTAATATAACGCAGCAATAAATTTGAATTCTCCTGTTTCCAGTAATAGATATTTTCATCATCGTCAAACAAGGCATCAATTACATCTTTATCAAAAGCAGATGATGAAGTTGTCATATATCTTAAATTATTATATGAATAGCTGTATGAATAAAGCTGCCCGCTTATTAATTGCAAAGTATTTATAATCCCTCGTGAAAAATCCTGATGTTCAGTCAATTTTAAATCTTTTATTAAACCATCAGTGTATATTATTTCTTTCTGGTAAGAAAACTTATCCAGATTAACAATTACAATTTCAATAACTCTCTTATTATAATCATACAGGTAAAATTCTTTTTCAAATTTATCTTTTTCTAGAATTTTAACTTGAGAATAATTAGTATAAACCGGAATGAAAAATATTTTTTCAAACTTTTTTTGTTTGTTTCTAATTACAAGATTTAAAGTCGTATTTAGCTCATCGATATAACAAATATCTTGAATCCCATCATTCAAATAATCAAATGTTTCAATAAAACCAGGAGAACCGCCGAACGTTATTTTTATTTCATCGGCATTCAACTGCTGAGACAGAGTATACAAATTTCCATCATTGCCATACGCTGCTATTCCCCCGGTAAAATGATTTTGAAATATTACCAAATCCTCTAATCCTTTTTTCTGTAATAAACATATCTCAGGGAAAAATTCCATTTGATTTTTCTGTAAGACGAGATTAACAACACTTCTTTCTTTGTTTAAATAAAAAAAATCTGTTTTGCCGTCATTGTTAAAATCATTCCATAAGATTTTGTTCGGAATAAAATTAATATTTAAAGTTCTGTTACTATTGTATGCTGATGTTCCATCACCATAATAGATGTAAATAACTCTCTCTGATGAAAAAACTAAATCTGGAAATGCATCATTATTAATATCCACAATAGCAAGGTTATCAATTTTAGGAGGAACGGAAATATCTCTTGTTAGATTAAAATCACCTCTGCCATTGTTGAAATAAAACTGTAAGGTTCCTGTTAACACATTATATGCAATAATATCACAACATGAATCGTTATTTATATCAAATAATACTGATTGAGAAAAGGAAGACTTCTTTAATATTTTTTTTTCAACTAAAAGATTATTTGATAGTTTGACAATAGATAATCCATCAAATGAAGATCCTGAAATTAAAAATTCATTTTCTCCATCAAAATCAACATCACCCGTTGAAATTTTATCAGGATAAGAATTAAATTTTATTTGTTTTAATAAGTTCAGGTTACTTTTCTGATTAATATTTAGGACAGATAATTTTCTTGCATTACGTGAAACAGAAATAATTTCTTTACGAAAATTATTTTCAGTTGATATTATTCTGGATGAAGCAAACGGTAATTGAACAAAATCATTTTTTTGAGTTCTGTTATTCATATCAATATGAATTAAACTATATTTGCTTTGTTTGGAAGAAAAGAGCAGAAAGTTATTAATTGTATCGTTTGTGGAGTTCAGGCAAATAATACCATCATAATTTTTATCCACCTTATAAGAATTGAAATTACAAAACCCGTTTAAGGGAATTTGAGCATTTAAAAAATTCAGTTTTAAAAGAAAAAGTAAAAATAAACTACTTATTCTTGGAATGAAGACGTGCCTCTCTTCTTTTAAGTGCTTCTTCAAATCTTCTTTTTTCATCCTCGCTCTCAGGTAATACTTGAATAGCTTTTACCGGTTTTCCTTTTTCGTTAAGCGCAACAAAGGTTAAATAAGCTGAATTGGTATGCTTTTTAATTCCCTGTTTAAATGATTCAGCAAAAACTTTAACTCCAACTTCCATAGAAGTTCTGAAAACTCTGTTTACAGATGCAACAAGAGTGACTGCCTCACCAAGTTTTATTGGATGATGAAAATCAATTGAATCTACTGAAGCGGTTACACATATGTACTGTGAATGTTTAGCAGCAGCCATTGCGGCACAAATATCAATCCAGTGCATCAATTCTCCACCAAGCAGATTTCCAAGCTGGTTTGTCTGGTGCGGAAGTACAAGCTCGGTCATTCTAATAATGGATTCACATACTTTCTTTGGCTTTATCATTTAACTGCAGTTTTATTGCTTAATTTAAGTTCTTCTTTCAACTTCATAATCTCATCATAATTTTTATCAGTAGGAAATTTTACGAGGTAATTATTCATTTCTTTTTCTGCTTCAAGAAACCGGTTTTTATCTAAAAGGATTTTAATTTTATTATATGATGCCTGAGGTGCAAATTTTGTATCGTGATAAGTTTCCAGAATGATATTATAATAGGATACTGCGGCATTAAAGTACTCAAGTTTTTCATAAATATGGGCTGAATTGAATACTTTTAAAGCTAGTTTTTCATTCATTTCAGAAATCTTTTTTTCTGCATCAGCGACACGTAAATCAAGCGGGAAAAAATCTATAAATGCCTGATACTCTTCTATTGCTTTCTTGGTAAACCTTTGGTCTAATGAATATTGCGGGGATAGCTGGTAATAACATTCTGCCAGCATAAATTGTGCATCGGGAACAAAGGAACTTGCTGCCATATTTTTAATCAACCTGCTGAATTCTGAAGCTGCAAGGATGTATTCTTTTCTCATAAATCTGCATTTACCAAGATAAAATTGTGCATCATCTACAACTTCATTCCCGGGAAATTGAAGGATTATTGCTTCAAATTCGGAAATAGCAACATCGTATGTTCTGTCCTCAAACAACGTAATAGCATATTTCAACCTTTCTTCCGGTTGAAGATTTACTGTTTCGATAGATGAAGAACATCCCCAAAGAATTAATGGTAGAATTATTAAAAATATGTAGTATTTCATTGTCCGGTAAAATTTATTTAAAAACTGCTGCAAGTATAGTTAAAACATAAAATGGTTCAAAGGTAAAACTTAGTATCATTTTATCTGATTGGAGACTATTATTTAACAAGAATTATTTGCTTCTTACTGAAAAAAACAGATAAATTACCGTTGCTGCCAGGCTTAGAACAATTATCGGCTCCCAAATTCCATTGATAGAGAAAGAATCTTTTTTCAATCCCTGCGTAAACTGTAATTGTGCATTTTCAACTTCTTCAATTTCAGAATAAAAAATTGTATCCTTAAATGTATATTTAAAATTTTCTTCGGCTACATCATTTGTAAACAGAAAACTTCCCTGTAAAAAGAAATTTCTTTCAATTGTATAATCTCCAAAGAAACCTTGTTTTTCTAGATTGCTATATTTAACAACAGATTGTTCTATTCGGAATAATAAATCCGGTTTTTCGTTTGAGAATATAAATTCTATTTCAGGATTTGATGTTGATAATTTTGATTGAAGATATGAATTAAAAAAATTCAATTCACCTGGAAGACCAATAGAAATCCCACAATGTGATTGATTTTTAATATTGATTTTTTGTGATATATTTTGCAGTGATGAATCTATAAGTGAATAAAAAACATCCAAATTTGTCTTGTGTTGAGCTTGCACAATAACGGTAAAAAATAATAAAAACAGAGTTAAAGTTTTTTTAATTGTTAGCATTACATCAAATAAATTTTTATAGATGGATTTCTTTACATATACATGAAATTTAGTAGTTATTCGACAATAAAAAAAATAATGAACATTAAATATTTTGTAAACAGTTCAATTCAGTCTGAAGAGAACTTCAATCCGACTATTCCAATAATAATTAGAGCTATAAAAAATAATCTAATAAAATCTTTTGGTTCGTTGAATAAAAAAATTCCAAGCAAAACAGTTCCAACTGCTCCTATTCCCGTCCATACAGAGTAAGCAGTACCGACTGGAAATTGTTTTAATGAATAAGCCAGAAGCCCCATACTTATTAGAATACTGGCAACTATAATTATACTTGGTATTAATTTGGAAAACCCATTTGAATACTTTAAACTAACTGCCCAGACGACTTCAAAAAGTCCGGCTATAAATAAAATGAACCAATTCATAACACTAACATTAAATCGTAAATAATTAACAAAACAGATTATTTAAAATAACAAACCCTGGATCCCAAAATCCAGGGTTTGGATGTTTTTTTTACAACTGTAGTAAACCAAATCATCGGTTAAATGGTAGGTTGCTTAACTCTGATCTTAGCCAGCGTAAAGCTTTACTACAGTTGCTGCCCTCAGTTATCTTTCAAAATTTAATATCAACAACTACTATAATAACAGGATACAATTCGGTTTAGTTCCCGTTTTATAAAAATTTTTTTTCTTTGAAAAAAGAACACAACACAATTTATATTTCATTTTCCAGAAAATCAACCTTTAAATAAACTATTTCGGGTTTATTTCCAATTCTTACTGGTGGACCCCAAGTTCCAACACCGCAAGAGACATAAAAATGACTATCATTAATTTTTTTATAACCCCAGCTAATTTCAAATATTTTAGTTGTAATAATATTAAAAGGCCATAATTGTCCATGATGAGTATGTCCGGACAGTTGTAGATCAACCTCATTTTTAACTGAATCAATTAGCTTGAATGGTTGGTGATCCA
>CAZQSR010000004.1:35414-41586 GCA_964596145.1 uncultured Ignavibacteriaceae bacterium | reverse complement strand
AATTAAAACAAAAAACAGAACATTAACAGCAAATGAAATTTAGTGCAATAAAAAACAAAAAAAAAAAGAGAAATACTAATATGTTGCACGAACAAATTAATTTGATATTTTTGCTAATGAAATTTTGCCCTGTGGTGTAACTGGCAACACGTCTGACTCTGGATCAGAAGTCTCCAGGTTCGAACCCTGGCAGGGCAGCATCTTTATTTAACGAGGTCACAAATAATGTTAACGTTAAATCATCTTAATTATTACCGACTTCCCTGGAACCTTGCAGATAATTCTATCAATTGGTTAGAACCAACAGCAAAATGTAATCTTCATTGCGATGGCTGTTACAGAAAGAATGAAAACAATAGCCATAAATCTCTTAAAACAATAAAGGAAGAACTGGACACATTTCAGCGTCTCCGCAAATGCGATGGCGTTTCAATAGCCGGTGGCGACCCTTTACTACATCCCGAAATAATTGAAATAGTCCGCGAAGTAAAAAAACGAAACCTTAAACCAATAATAAATACAAACGGATTGGCTCTTACTAAAGAACTGCTGCACGAATTAAAGAAAGCAGGCGTGTATGGATTTACATTTCACATCGATAGTAAACAGGGAAGACCAGACTGGAAAAACAAAAACGAAGTAGAACTAAATGAGCTGCGGCTTCACTATGCTAAAATGCTTGCCGACGAAGGAAATATTTCATGTGCATTCAACTCAACCGTTTATGAAGACACAATGCAATACGTTCCCCAGCTTGTAAAATGGGCGGAACAACACATAGACCTTGTTCAGGTAATGGTGTTCATACTTTACCGTGCAGTAAACAACAACCGCGTAGACTTCTATCTTGGCTCTCAAAAGATTGATATGAGTCAACTTGTATATAATGAAGACGAAACCACCCGCACGGACATACAAGCACCCGAAATAGTGGAACTTATCAGAACAAAGTACCCCGATTTTGAACCTTGTGCCTACTTAAATGGTTCTGAAAAAGTAGATTCTTTCAAATGGTTACTAACGGGAAGACTTGGAGTAAGAGGAAAGATATACGGCTATATGGGAAAGAAAGCAATGGAAATTGTCCAGGCTGGTCATCATCTTTTGTTCGATAGATACCTTGCATACTCATCTCCAAAGATGACGAGGAAAGGAAAATCGATGCTCCTATTCAGTCTGCTGGATAAACCATTAAGAAAGGTTGCAAAAAAGTTTTTGGTTAATCCTCTCAACTGGTTTAAGAGATTGCATTATCAATCTGTAATGATAATCCAGCCGGTCGACTTCCTTGAAGATGGAAGACAAAGCATGTGCGATGGTTGTCCTGATATTACAGTTTGGGAAGGAAAACTGGTGTGGTCGTGCAGAATGGAAGAGCAATTAAAATTTGGACAGAATCTGAGGACACTATCAAAAGGATTTATGCAGAATTGAAAATAAATTCTATTTTTGCATAAGTAATAATAAATTTATTGGCGCGTTCGTCTAGTGGCTTAGGACATTGCCCTCTCAAGGCAGAGATCGCGGGTTCGAATCCCGCACGCGCTACTAACTCCCAAATAATTCTCACTCCTCTTGAAGGAAAGTATAATATTAATTACATCGTTTAATAAATAATCTGGTTTATGAAAAGATACGACAAACATATTTTCATCTGTGAAAACGAAAGAGAAGCCAATCATCCACGCGGTTGCTGTAAGCTTAAAGGTGCATCAGAAGTAAAAGAAAAATTCAAAGTAAGATTAAAAGAACTGAATCTTAATGCAACTGTGCGTGCCAATACTGCCGGCTGCCTTGATGCTTGTGAACACGGCGTTGCAGTTGTAGTCTATCCTGAACAAATATGGTACGGCGGGGTAACCGTTGATGATGTTGAAGAGATAATTCAAAACCATATTATTTCCAACTCTCCCGTTGAAAGATTGATGATAAAAGATAAGAAGTTCAATAAAGATGCAAAGTAAGACTGATAATAAACGGGCAGAAAAGATAATTTCTATTCTTAAAGAAGAATATCCCGAAGCAAAAATAGCACTTGAGTTTAATAATCCGTTTCAGCTTCTTATTTCTACCATTCTTTCGGCTCAATGTACTGATGAAAGAGTGAATCAGGTTACAAAATCATTATTCAAGAAGTATAAATCGCCTGTTGATTTCATCAATACTTCATCAGAAGAACTTGAAAAAGATATTTTCTCCACTGGCTTTTATAAACAAAAAGCAAAAAGCATAAAGGCATGCTGTACTGTTTTAGTTGATAAATACAATGGTGAAGTTCCAAAAGAAATTGAACAGTTAACACAATTACCGGGTGTAGGCAGAAAGACCGCTTCGGTAGTGGCAGGAAATGCATTTGGTATTCCAGCTATTGCTGTTGATACCCATGTTAAGAGATTATCTAATCTGCTTGGATTTATTCAAAGTGATGACGCAGAAAAAATAGAGATGAAACTAAAAGAATTACTACCGCAAGAGGACTGGATAATATGCGGACATTTGTTAATGAATCACGGCAGGAAAATTTGTATTGCAAGACGACCAAAATGTGCAAAATGTCTCATTGCTTCATACTGTCCCTCTTCAGAAGTAATTAAGGAATAGATTGATGAGTATTGAAAGAAACCGCGAATATTGTTTAACATTATTACAACAGTATACCAAATCTGAAAGTTTGTTAAAGCACGCACTTGCAGTTGAAACATGTGTTCGTGCTTATGCAGAAAAATATAATGAAGATATTGAGTACTTTGGCAATGTAGCTTTGCTCCACGATTTCGATTATGAAATGTTTCCGTCTGCAGAACAGCATCCATTTGAAGGAGCAAAAATCCTTACAGAAAAAGGCTTTGAAGATAAATTTATTAACGCGGTACTATCGCACGCAGATTATTCAGGAGTAAAAAGGGAAACACTCTTACAAAAAGTTCTCTTTGCCTGCGATGAACTTGCCGGGTTTATAACTGCTGTGGTTTATGTCCGTCCCTCAAAAACAATAGATGAAGTGGAAGTAAAAAGCGTTATTAAAAAAATGAAAGACAAAGCTTTTGCAAGACAGGTAAGCAGAGAAGACATTAAAGCAGGAGCGGAGATACTTGGTATCACCCTCGAGGAACATATTCAATTTTGTATTGATGCAATGAAGAAGAATAAGTCTTTTCTGGGAATGTAAAAAAATCTTACAATTGACTTGACATTCTTCTATTTACTTAGCTATTTTTCATCCAACAAATGGAGAATTTTTTTTAGAGATATTTGCTACATCATTATTTATCAAGGAAGTAAGAATAAATTTTTATTTGCTACTCTTTAGCAATTAATATTTAGTAGAATTATGAAAAGCAAAATCTCTTATTTGATTCTCTTTTTTTGTTTTATTAATGTCTTTTCACAGAAAGATATTAAAATAATTTCCTCAGACGACAAAAGTCTTACCTTTGAATTTAATCCCATTCTTACAGACACTTCTTTTATTACAGTAAATGGCTTTGAATACAGGAAATTCAATTTTTATCTTGGTAAATATGATGAATTTATGGAAGGTCTTCCGGCCGTACAAAAGCGATGGATTAATATTGGTGTTCCTGCTGAAACTGGAAATTCTATCAAAGTATTATCTTATTCTTATTCCGAACTGGATGGACGTATAGTTCCGATTCCTAAATCAATTGAAGTGCAAGAACAATCTGAATTTGTTTATGAAGAAAGCACTAAGTACGATCAATTTAATATTGAAGATATAGTTGAATTTGGCGAGTACGGAATTTCACGAGGACTAAAAATTCAGACAATTAAAATTGCTCCTGTTCATTTCAACCCGGTTAACAACAAGATTCGATTTTATAATAAAATAGTTGTCAGAATAGATTTTGCTGAATCGCAAGCAAAAAATAATACAGTCGGAGATGAATTTCTTACTGGAGCTGTAATAAATTATAACACCGCTAAAAAGTGGATTGCGCAACAAAGAGAGCTTGGTAAAACAACAGTAACAAATAGTGTACTTTCAACTGGGAAATGGTACAGGTTTGAAGCTCCTGAAGAAGGATTCTATAAAATTACTAAAGCAATTTTGTCAAGTTATGGAATTGATCCATCAACAGTTGATCCGAGAACGATAAAAATTTATAATAACGGTGGAACTATGGTTCCTGAGACAAATAGTTTACCCCGTGTTCAGGATCTTGTAGAAAATGCAATCTACATTGCAGGCGAAAGTGATGGAAAATTTGATGATGCTGATTATATAATTCTGTATGGAAGAGGAGTGCATTTTTGGGCATTCGACACAATAAATAATAAGTTTAAAAGAAATCGTTCTTACTATTCAAAAGAAAATTATTACTGGATAACTTCGGGTGGAACCTGGGGAAAACGAATCCAGGAAAAACAAGGATTAAATAATTCTAACCCTGCAGTTGTTTCATCTACTCCAGCATTTGTTCATTGGGAAGAAGATAAAATTAATGTTGGAAGTACAGGAAGACAATTTCTTGGAGATGAATTTAATTCTTCAACAAAGAGCAGAGTTTATACAAATAGTCTTGAAGGTTTAATTACGTCAACACCTGTTTATTATCATTATAGATTTGTTAATGCTTCATCAGATAATGCTTTTTTCAAATTAGAAGAAAATGGTACTGAAATAAACAGTCATTACATTGCCGGGTATGGGACCTATGATTATAGTTATGGCATTGCTGATAGTCAGACAATTTCGTATTCAGGAAATATTCCAAACAATAGAAGTCTGCTAAAATTTAATTTTATTCCCTATAATTCCTCGTCAATTGGATATCTTGATTATTTTGAAATTTCTTATCAAAGGAGCTTGCAATACGAAAATAATCCGTTCATATTTTTTTCTAAGAATCAGAATGGACTTTTCGAATATCAAATTTCTAATCTTCCTTCAAGTAATGTAAAAGTTTGGGACATTACAAATTATTCTGATGTGAAATTGATTACTTCTCCAACAAAGCAAAGCGGTGGAGAATATTATTTCCAATCAAGCGAGATTTATGGTAAGCCTTCTAAATACTATGTAATGGAGGGAGATAATTACAAGACTCCAAAAAATCCTGTTGAAGTTAAAAATCAAAATTTACATGGAATCACAGGCGGATATAAATTTATTATAATAACTCATAAAAATTTCAAAGACCAGGCTGAAAGGCTGAAGAGTCATAAAGAAAGTCAAAGCGTTCCTGCTATCTCAACCATCGTTGTTGATATAGAACAAATATTTAATGAATTTTCTTGCGGTATGAGAGACATCTCTGCTATTCGTGATTTTATCAAATATGCATATTTCAACTGGCAGGTAAAGCCCGCTTATGTTCTGCTTTTTGGTGATGGAGATTATGATTATAAAAATATTGAAAACAACAATAAAAATTTTGTAATCCCTTATGAAACTGAAGAATCTTTAGATGAAATTTATTCTTATTGTACAGATGATTTTTTTGTATCTGTAGATGGAAATGATTTAAGAGTTGATCTTTCAATAGGCAGAATTAATGTCCAGACTATTGACCAGGCAAGAAATGCGGTTGATAAAATTATTGATTATGAATTGAACTCTGAAAAAGGGCTCTGGCAAAATTTGATTACTCTTGTTGCAGATGACAGCTATACATCCCGCTGGGGAGGTGAGTTTGAACATACTTCTCAATCAGAAGATTTAAGTAAAAATCATATCTCTGCATCATTTGATCAGCAAAAGATTTACCTTGCAGCTTATCCAACAGTTCAGACTTCAATGGGCAGAAGAAAACCGGGGGTTAATCAAGCAATTATTGATGCAATTAACAATGGAACACTTATATTAAATTTTATCGGACACGGAGCTCCCGATTTATGGACACACGAACAAGTTTTTGTTCAAAGTACTACTATCCCTCAGTTAAATAATAAAAATTATTTTTTCCTCACTGCCGCAACTTGTGATTTTGGATATTATGATAGAGCAAATAATTATAGCTCATCTGAAGAATTAATCCTTAAATCAAATTCCGGGGCAATTGGAACTTTCAGTGCAACAAGACCGGTGTATTCGATAAACAATGCTCTGTTAAATAATTTTTTCTATGATCAACTTCTTGCAACTCCAAGAGATACAATGGAATTAATGATTCCTGTTGGTGAAGCTTTATATCTTACAAAGTTAGATTTT
>CAZQSR010000004.1:0-35404 GCA_964596145.1 uncultured Ignavibacteriaceae bacterium | reverse complement strand
GTACAATCTTCTTGGTGACCCGACTATAAGATTAAAAGTGCCAAATTATTCTGCAAAAATTGATTCCATAAATGGCAATTCATTAGTAAATGATGTTCAGATAAAAGCGTTATCAAATGTTAAAATTGCCGGAACGGTTCGTAAAGATAATTCCTGGTGGAATAGTTTCTCGGGACAGGGAATCTTGACAATTTATGATTCGCAGAGAGAATTACCTTTACCAGAGTTTGGTCCAAATTATACAATGACTTTACAGGGGGGTATTATCTTCAAAGGTTTGGTTTCTGTAAATAACGGAATATTTTCAGAAAATTTTATTGTTCCAAAAGATATTTCTTATGAAAATAAAAGAGGGAAAGCTGTTTTCTTCTTCTATAACAACCAGAACGATGGTATTGGTTTTTCAAATAAAATTATTGTTGGAGGAACAGATACAACACTTGTGGATGATAAAAAAGGACCATCCATTGAAATTTCTTTTGATAATCTCGAATATGAAAATAGTTACCTCGTTAATCCAAACTCTACATTTCTTGCAAAGTTGAAAGATGAAACCGGGTTGAATACTACAGGCGTAGGTGTTGGACATAAAATGGAAGGTATATTGGATGATGATATTAATAATCCGATTGACTTTACAAATTATTTTGCCGGCGATTTAAACTCAGGAGGAAAATCGGGAGTAATTAGCTATAAATTAAATAACTTGTCTTCGGGCGAACATAAAATTACTGTAAAAGCCTGGGATGTTTTTAACAATCCTTCTTCTGCATATACAGATTTTAAAATAGTTACTGGCAACGGATTAATTGTCGACTATGTTATGAATTATCCCAATCCTTTTACATCAGCAACTACTTTTACTTTTCAGCATAATTTTGATGGCGGTATTAATGTCAAAATTAGAATTTATACTGTTGCCGGTAGGTTGATAAACGAAATTGAAAAAAGAGATATTTATAACGATCGGTTTGTTAAGATTGACTGGGATGGCAAAGATAAAGACAATAATCTTCTTGCGAACGGAACATATTTTTACAAACTAATTGTAGAATCTATAAATGGTAATAATAAACAGACTGTTCTTGGTAAACTTGCAATTATTAAATAATAAAGAGATTTATATTACCATTTTGGCAAACAAATAAATTGTATATTTTCTATTTATAAAATAATTCTGATATGTGTCATATTAATCTTTATTAGGAGTATCTATTAAATGAAGTTAGTGAAAAGTGTAGTTAGTGTTTTTTTAGTCGTGTTAAGTTGTAGTCAAGTTTCTTTTGCCCAGGGCGGAGAAGCTGCAGTTCCATTCTTACTCATTGCTCCGGATTCACGTGGTGGTGCAATTGGAGAGACCGGTGCTGGTTTAGCAGATAATTCTTCTGCAATATTTTGGAATCCTGCCGGAATTGCTTTTTTAACAGGGCAGGAGGTAAGTGTTACACACTGTAACTGGTTACCTCAATTTAAACTTGATTTGTTTTACGACTATTTTACTTACCGATATTATATGCCGGAACTGGATGGAAGTGTTACTGCAAGTATTACATATATGAATTATGGTGAATTCATTCGTACTGCAGAAACCGGTCCTGAAGAGATAGGAAGATTTCGCTCTTTTGATGCTGCTCTCACTTTAGGTTACGCTACTAAACTTTCTAGCGACTGGGGACTTGGTTTTAATTTCAGACTTATTCACTCAAGTTTATCAGATCAACCAACAGGACAAGAACAAGGTTCTGGAAAAGCTACAACTGTTAGCTTTGATGTTGGTGCAATGTGGCGTCCATCTTCTCTGGTTATTCCTTTTTTTGATGAAGATATTGGAAATCAACTTAGTATTGGTTTAAACCTGAGCAATATGGGTCCGAAAATTTTCTATATTGATAGAGCACAGGCTGATCCAATTCCAACACAATTCAGACTTGGTTTTGCGTACAGAATTTTTGAAGATGAGTTTAATTCTTTAACCTATACTATGGATTTTACAAAACTTTTAGTAAGCAGAAAAACTGTTTACACTGCAACTGATACACTATCAGAAACTGATGAATGGTACAAAGCTATTTTTACCTCCTGGGGTGATAGACCATTTAGTGAAGAAATGAGAGATATTGTTTCTTCGTTTGGACTTGAATATTGGTATGGACAGCCGGGCGATTTTCTTTTTGCTATTCGTGCTGGATATTTCTATGAAGATCCTGGCTATGGAAATAGAAAATTCTTGACTTTTGGTGCAGGAATTAGATATGATATGTATGGATTTGATTTCAGTTATATTACAACTTCTGCATTTAAAGAAAGAGAAAATCATCCATTAAATAATACTTTGCGTTTTACATTACTTGTAGGATGGGATTCTGTTCCGGAAAAAACAAAAGGTTTACCAAGAGGTATTTAATTGCCTTTGTTAAAGAAGAGTTCGGGCTTATTCAAATCCGGATTCTTTTTAGTTTATAATTATTACTCATTAACTTCTGAATTACTTCCGCTATGAAAAGGAAAATATTTTTTCTGTTTATCATCTGTATTAGTTTTTATTTGTTTCCCCAGACTTTAAAAACAAATCTGAATGTCTCCGACAAGAATGGAATAATTAATCAAACATCTAATGACACAATTAAAATACTTGCAGTAATTGTTGAGTTCCAGGAAGACAAAGATGCAAATACAGTTGGGAATGGAAAACTTAATTCTATTTATTCAAAAGACTGGGGGACAGGAATAATAGATCCTCTTCCGCACGACAAAGATTATTTTTCGGCACATTTAGAATTTGCAAAAAACTACTATAAAAAAATCTCTTCTGGTAAGCTTCAATTAAAATATGATATTCTTCCCGGTATAATTACTGTCTCAAAAACAATGAAGAACTATTCTCCGCCATTAAAATCGGATGATTTTACTTTGATGGGTGAATTGATGAAAGAAGTCTGGACAAAAGTTGATTCAGTCAATCCGGGTTTTAATTTTAGTGATTACCAATTGTTCACAATTTTTCATGCAGGTGTTGGTCGCGATGTTTCTCTTCCCGGTAGTCTTGGCAACGAAAAAGATTTGCCATCAGTTTATCTGGGGTTGAATTCTTTGCAGAAATATTTTGGAAATTCTTATACCGGAATTCCAGTTAGTAACGGAACATTCAAGATTACAAACAGCATGATACTTCCACAGACGGAGAACAGGGAACTGGAATCATTTGGAAGTAAGTATTTATTTCAAGTTACAATCAACGGTTTGATTGTTGCAAACATTGCTTCATATCTTGGTCTGCCGGACTTATTCGATACCAAAACAGGTTTAAGTGCAATTGGTAGATTTGGTTTAATGGATGGACAGGCAATATTTGCATATAACGGATGCTTTCCTCCAGAACCTTCTGCTTGGGAAAAACTTTTTCTTAGCAATAAATTTGGTTGGGGATTATCGCCGGTTGAAGTATCTGCTGGTGAATTGAACCTGAATGTGAAATCAAGAATAACAGCCGGACAGTTTGATACTACTATTATCAAAGCAGTAATAAATTCATCGGAATATTATTTAATTGAAAACAGGCAGAGGGATGGTGATCTCTCGAATCCGGGTTGTAATGTTTCTATCTGGAAGGATGGTTCAGTTTATGTTAAACGTTTTCCAAAAGATACAACTGGTTTTTATAGCTGGAATATTGATTCTCTTGAAGGTGTTATAGTTGATGTTGATGAATTCGATTGGGCATTGCCGGGTAAAGGAATTTTAATCTGGCACATTGATGAAAAAATTATTAATTTTAAAATTGGTTTGAATGAAATTAATAACGATAAACAAAACCGTGGGATTGATGTTGAAGAAGCTGATGGAATCCAGGATATAGGAGAAAAATATACTACTATTTTTGGTGATGTTGTTGTTGGTGAAGGAGATTACGAAGATTTCTGGTATGGAACCAATACTTCGCGACTATATAAAAACAGGTTTGGAGTTGATACACGACCCGATACACGCACAAATTCCGGAGCGAATAGTTTAATTACAATGTCCAATTTTTCTGCTCTTGGTAATTCAATGTCTTTCAGCATCACTTTTGGAAATGGAGATGTTAAAACACAATTTGTAAAAAATACAAAATTTTTATCTTCAACCTCTTCTCTTACTTCATCAAAAATAAATGATAAAGTGCAGTATTTTATTACTTCTAATACTAATCTTTATCGCTTGAATGAAAGAGGAGATTTGATAGATTCAATCACAAGTTTTTCAGATTATAAACCTGTTGTGTGTAACTATGGTTTTGATTGTTTTGTTATCGGTGTAAATAATTCCAATACTAATTCTTCTTCACAGGTAAATGGATTGGTTTTCAACAATAATTCATCCAAATTATTTTCGAAAAATTTAGGACAACAAATTAGTTTTTCGGTAATAAATCAATACAACACTCAAAATCTTTTGTATGCAGGAACTGATGGAGTAATTTATAACAACAGCTTTAATATTGATTCATTTACTGTTTTTACTAAAATCACTTCGCAGAAATTTAAAAAATTAGCATTGATATCTCCTCAAACTCCAACTGTTACTTTATCATTTGTTGCTGTAACAGATTATAAATTGTTTTCTGTTTCATCAAGTATAGATAGTGTTGTTTTTACTGATGAAATAAAAGATTTAGCCGCTTATGAGGAATCAAAAGGAAATTATAAGGCAGTTATTCTTTCGGGTAATTCTTTTTATATATACGATATCGCAGGCAAGAAATTAACGAATATCTATTCATCTTCAGAAAACATTTCGTCATTCAGTCTTGCTGAATTAAAATTAAACGGCAATCATTTTATTCTTTTTATCGCTAATAAAAAATTATATGCAATTACCCTTTCAGGTGCAGTTGCTGAAAATTTTCCGTTTGAAGATCCACAAGGAATAGGTTTTGAAAAGACTCCACTTGCAGTTGATTTTTCAGGTGATGACAAACCTGAAGTAATAGGTTATACTACTGATGGAAGAATTTTTGCAGTGGATGGCGGCAGTGGAAAATTAGTAACTGGTTTTCCAATTTCAACGGGGAATAACATTACTTCCTCTCCACTTGTGTATGAAGATGACAATAAAATTTTTCTTGCAGCAGCAACTAACGATAAATTTTTCTGCTGGCAGATCGGTGGAAGAAAAGGAAAAATTTATTGGTCACAGGAAAACGGAAACAACTATAATAATTCGTTCATTGATGCTCCGGTTTCTTTAGTGACTTCTTCAGAATTTTTTCCGAAATCAAAAGCATATAACTGGCCTAATCCTGTCTATGATGGAATTACTTACATTCGTTACTATGTTTCAGAGGATTCCAAAATCAACATTAAAATATTCGATTTATCAGGTGATTTTGTTGCTGAATTAAATAACAGCGCAAGAGGAGGAATGGATAATGAAACCACTTGGAACGTAAAAGATATTCAAAGTGGTGTTTATCTTGCAAGAATTGAAGCAGTCGGTTCTTCAGGTAAAACAGAATCTACGGTAATTAAAATTGCAGTAATTAAATAAATTGGTGTTAGCTACTTTCTTATTCAAAAATAAAAACAGATTGATGAAAAAATTTTTTATAACTATACTTGTTTTATGGGCTCAATTTAACTTTGCTCAGTTCAATCAATTTCATCCCGAATTGAACTGGTACACAATTAAAGGAAAGCACGTACAGGTACATTACCACGAAGGAACTGAAAGAACTGCTAAAACAATTTGTAAAATTGCCGATGAAGTCTGGGAGCCAATTACTTCTCTTTATAATTATGAGCCATCAACTGTGCATTATGTAATTAAAGACATTGATGATTACTCAAACGGTGCAACTTATTTCTTCGATAATAAAATAGAAATCTGGGCAAGTGCTCTCGACTTTGATTTACGCGGTGATCATAACTGGTTAAGAAATGTTATCTCACACGAATTTACTCATATGGTGCAGATACAGGCTTCTCTAAAAACTTCAAGAAAAATTCCTGCTGTGTATCTTCAATGGCTTAATTATGAAGATGAGAGAAGACCAGACATTCTATATGGTTTCCCAAATATTATTATGAGTTATCCTTTTGCTTTTTTGAATATGCCTGCCTGGCTGGCTGAAGGCACTGCACAATATATGCGAAAAGAATTTGATTATGATAGGTGGGATAGTCATCGTGATATGATTCTTAGAAGCTATGTTCTTGATGACAATATGCTTACATGGAACCAAATGGGTGTATTTGAAAAAACAAGTCTTGGTAACGAATCAGTTTACAATTCTGGTTTTGCTCTTACTAAGTATATCTCTCAAAAATATGGTGAAGATAAATTACGAGAAGTTACAAAAAAACTTGGCAGCTTTTTCAACTTCACTGTAGATGCTTCTTTCAAAGATGTATTGGGAAAAAATGGAAATGAAATCTATAACGAGTGGAAAGAATTCTTGCAAAAAGATTATAACTCAAGAATGGCTAAAGTAAAAGAAAATCTTGTTATTGGTGATACTATTGCTTCTGTTGGATTTGGCAACTTCTATCCTATACTTTCTTCAGATGGCTCTAAAGTTCTGTATATTTCAAATAAGTTTTCAAGCTACTTTTCACCTTCATCAATTTATTTACTTGACTTAAAGACCAAAGAAGAAAAATTAATTCAAGATGGAATCAGGTCAACAGTAAGCTGGATAAATGCTGCGAACAAAATCGTTTATGCAAAGTTGAGTCAGGATAATCCTAATTCTTATAACATTCACGACCTTTATATTTATGATATTGATACTGAAAAAGAAACAAGATTAACTCATAACCTTCGTGCAAATCAACCAATGGTTAGCAACGATGGTAAATCAATTGTATTTTTATTTCAGAAAGATGGAACTACTAATCTTGGTCTTGTTGATATTGAAGGAAAGAACTTCAAACAGCTTACATTTTTTAATGACGGCGAACAGGTTTATAATCCCAAGTTTTCAAATGATGATTCTTATGTGATATTCGATTATTCATATCATCAAAACAGGGATATCGCTAAAGTAAATGTTGATGCTTCAGGTTTTTCTTTTGTAATTCAAACTGCAGATGATGAAAGAAATCCTGTCTTCGATAAAAATGGAAATCTTATTTACGCTTCCGATAAAACCGGGATTTATAATCTTTACAAACTTAATCCTCAAACTAAAGAAGAAACACAACTAACTAACGTTACCGGCGGTGCTTTTATGCCTTCAGTTGATAACAATGGAAATATTGTTTATGCTGGTTATATCTCTTCAGGATATAAATTATTTTTTATAAGTGCCGATGAACAATCCAGAGTTAAATCCGGTTATAATTATGTGCGAAGAGATAATCCTCCGCTTGATGAAGATAAACCTAACGGAGATATTAATAACTTTGATATTACCCGCTTAAAACATTTTAATGATACTAATCTTCCTGAATACACTCCCGAAAAATATTCTGGTGCGTTTTCTAATCTTACTTTTTTCCCATTTATTAGATTCGACAACTACAATACATCCAATAAATTTGGTGAGAAAATTAAACCCGGGCTTTACGTTACCTCAAGCGATATGCTCGACAGATATTCCATTTTTGCAGGCGCTTCAGTTAATGCTCGCTGGGAAAGAGATTTATTCTTAATCTTCGATTACCGCAACAAACTTCCGGGTCTTTTCCAGCTTGGAATAAAACCTGAACTCTCGCTTGAAGTTTACAACATCAGCAGGAAGGCTAACGTTGATGTTTTATTTGATGACCTTCCTTCCGTTAAAACTGATGTTACTTATAGTCTTTTTGAATTCGACATTGTGGCTAAACACAGAGTTTTTGCTCACGAAAATGACCTTGAACTCCGTTATACTTTCAGTCGTTACACGGCAGAGATTGGTGGTTTCATTTTCCCAGGTACAACTGACCTTTACCCTACAAATTATGATACTTATCTCATTGGCAGTAACTTCCAGCTTAAGTATAACCTCGATTACCATCTTCGTTATATTGATGAAGACATTAATCCTGTTGGTGCCGATTTCGAATTTAAGTATAACTACGAACTTAACCAGTTTAATAAAGACAATGAATACAAAGTTGAAGATGGTGTGCTGTTACCTCAATACCAGAATTATAAATTCCACAGAATTGAAATCAACACCAACTACCATTTCCCTCTTTTCGCTTCGCACACTCTTTCTGCTAAGATAAGAGCCGGCTCTATACTTGGTCCTTCAGTGCCAGACTTTTTCGACTTTTATCTCGGCGGCTTGGTTGGTATGAAAGCTTATCCTTTTTACGCTATTAACGGAAACGAACTCTTCTGGTTTAATCTTACTTATCGTTTCCCCTTATTCCGCAATATCGATTCCCGAATCGGTCATCTTTATGTCGATAAGATTTTCTTCTCTATCTACGGCGATTTTGGAAATGCCTGGAACAATAAGGAAACTAAACTTAACCAATTCCGAAAAGGCGCAGGGGCTGAGCTTCGTATCGCTCTCAATTCCTTTTATCTCTTCCCGACTTCTGTTTTCCTTAACGCTTCTTACGGCTTCGATAAATTCACTCGCACTGCTCGTGATAAGGAAGTTACTTACGGCAAAGAGTGGCGATTCTATGCCGGTGTTTTATTTGGGTTCGACTTTTAACTTTTATAATTGAGAATCATTATGAAATCTTTTAACTTACTCTTTCTGATTTTTCTTTTCACAACTTGCTCGCTTCTTGCTCAGTTTAAGCAGCAATCCTTTTCTCTTTCAGGAAATCTTTCTGAAGATTCCAAACTTCTTCTTGGTAATTATCATAATCCCTCTGCATCTCTAAACTTTTCCCAAGAAAAAAAGAAATCTCCTTTACTTGCAGGTGCTTTATCAATGGTTCTTCCCGGCGCTGGTGAGTTTTACACAGAAGATTACATCAAATCTGCTATCTTCCTCGCTCTCGAAGCGGCTGTTGTTACTACTGCTATCGTTTACGACAAGAAGGGAGACGACAAAACTAAAGAATTTCAAGATTATGCTGACAAAAACTGGAGCGTCGTCCGTTATGCCGAATATCTTAACAGCAAAGGCGCAAGAATCCCAATCGACCCAAACACCTCCTTACCACCCTGGAAAAGAGTTAACTGGGATAGCCTTCATCTTTACGAAACCGGCTCGCATCACCTCGAAAAATTTGGCTATCAACAATACTACGAAATGATTGGAAAGTATCTTCAGTTCTCTTCCGGCTGGCCCGACTTCATCTCCGAAAGCTCCGACCCTGCTAAGCGGACCTACGACGCAGGTAAGAGAGGTAAACCCAACGACTACGACAACGGAGCCACTAAAGCCGTCATAGGAATTTACATCAACCACTTCCTTAGCATCGTCGATGCCGTCTGGTCGGCTATCTCCTTCAACAAAAACCTGCAAATCTCTGCTTCTTTAAAACAAAACTTTGTAGGTTATCACCTTGATTGGACTCCTAAGCTCGATTTGAAGTATAATTTCTAAATTATTGCGTTTTTTAACAAAAAGACGAAAAAATAACCTTTTTTATCGATACATTTTGTAAAAATGCATCAGCATTTTATAATTTTGCATCTCCAAAATTTAATTCTGCATAAGCATTTTCTCATTTCCCTTCGGGGATTTGATAATTCCCCTTCTGGATTTCTCGATTCCCTTCGGGGATTTGACAGTTCCCCTTCTGGATTTCTCGTTTCCCTTCGGGGATTTGATAGTTCCCCTTCTGGATTTCTCGTTTCCCTTCGGGGATTTGATAGTTCCCCTTCTGGATTTCTCGTTTCCCTTCGGGGATTTGATAGTTCCCCTTCTGGATTTCTCATTTCCCTTCGGGGATTTGATAAATCCCTTTAGTGTTTTCTTAATAGACAATTACTCTTTGGTAAGATTCTTTTGATATGCCTTTACAATTGTCGAAAATTTTATTTTCTTATATCCTATAAGATGCTCTACCTTCGTTTTCCCCATCTGGAAAGGCTCAATAATTGGAAAACTGAAACCAATTTTCTTATACCACTTAACAGATTTTTCATTCTTACGCATCACCCCAAGCCAAACCTCCTCAAAACCGGCCAACGCCGCATCCTCTTCCGCTCTAATAAACAACTTTTTGCCAAGACCTAAACCCTGTTTATCGGGCAATACATATAACGAAGAAATATAAAAACGATTCTCTTCCTTATTGATATTTGTCCTCATCCAGCCGCAAGGAACATCATCAACCCTAATAAAATATCCCTTACTCATAGGGTTACTAAAAATTTTTTGCAGATTTTCATCGCTATACTGCTCATTCAGGTAAGAAAGCAAATCTTCCTTTGGTATGAATGTGTAAGTATCCAGCCATGTTGTAAAAAGAATTGAACGCACAAGCTCAAAATCATTTTCACTCCAACTAACTATTTTTATCTCTGGCATAATTACAGGCTACCTCTTCAAAATTTTATTCTGAACAAAACTACAAAAGGAAAGAAGCGTCTTCTCATCAAACTGATTAGCCAACACCTGCATTCCAATCGGCAATCCCTTTTCAGACTTTGAGATTGGAACATTCACCCCCGGTATTCCCGCAAGATTTGCACTCGTAGTATAAATATCCCCAAGGTACATCTGCAATGGCTCATCAATCTTCTCACCAATCCCAAATGCAGTTGTAGGAGTTGTTGGGGTAATTATAACATCCACCTGCTTAAAAGCATTATCAAAGTCTTCTTTAATCTTTCTCCTCACCTTTTGTGCTTTAAGATAATAAGCATCATAATAACCCGCCGAAAGAACATAAGTCCCAAGCATAATTCTTCTCTTAACCTCGCTGCCAAAACCCTCGGAACGCGAGTTTACATACATATCCATCAGGTTATTAGAATTCTCCGAACGGTATCCATACCTTGCTCCATCATATCTTGCAAGATTTGAAGAAGCCTCTGCAGTAGTAAGAATATAATAGGCGGCAATCGTGTACTCTGTATGAGGAAGTGAAATCTCTTTTACGGTTATCCCTTTATCTTTAAGATTTATAATTATCTTTTCGATGGCATTCCTTATCTCTTCATCAAGACCATCGCTAAAATACTCTTTCGGAATACCAACAGTATAATTCTTCCGCGAGATGTCAATCATCTCCTCAACATTTACCCTTGCCGAAGTAGAATCTTTCTCATCATAACCGGCAATCACACGTAGAACCAGAGCAAGGTCATCAACACCGTTAGCAAAAACTCCCACCGTATCAAATGAAGAAGCAAACGCCGTCAATCCATAACGGGAAACCAGCGAATAAGATGGCTTAACTCCGTACACACCGCAAAACGCTGCCGGTTGTCTTACAGACCCTCCGGTATCTGTGCCTAACGCCGCATCGCACAAAAAAGCCGCAACGGCTGCCGCACTTCCCCCGCTTGAACCCCCAGGTACTTTATTGTTATCAACAGGATTCAACACTTTTCCAAAAAAAGAATTCTCATTCGATGAACCCATTGCAAACTCATCACAATTTGTCTTACCTATAATAATCGCATCCTCATCAATTAACTTTTGTACCGAAGTAGCCGTATAAACAGAAACAAAGTTCTCCAGCATCTTCGAAGAGCAGGTAAGAGGTTTATCTTTAATCGCAAGAACATCCTTAACGGCAATTACCATCCCCGCAAGTTTTCCTGCTGTCCCTTTTTCTATTTTAGATTGAACCACTTCACTTTGCTTTATTGCTTCTTCAGTAAACACAAAATTAAACGCATTAAGATGTTTATATGCATCTATCCTTTCAATAAAAGAAAGAAGATTATCCTTCAAGGATAATCTTCCATTTTTAATCAAATCAACTTTTTCGGAATAACTGTTATATTGAAGCAAGATACTCTCTTTTATGTAAGAAGATTATTTTTTTTCGTCCCGGTCCAATCCATTTTTAATTTCATCTTCAACATCCTGCACAGACTTTTTAAATTCTCGCATAGCTTTGCCAATACCTTTGCTAATCTCGGGTATTTTCTTCGGTCCAAAGAGTAAAAGCACCACCAGGACAATAAGAATTAATTCGCCGCCGCCAAGATTTGAAAACATACTTAAGACTTACTTTTTATCAATTTCTTTATCGTTTTTATTCTCTTCACCATCCTTCAATGCCTTTTTGAATTCTTTCATTCCTTTGCCAAGTCCTTGTGCAAGCTCGGGAATTTTTTTAGCACCGAAGAGTACAATTAAAATTAATACAATAATAAGGATTTCAGTCCAGCCTAAATTACCCATCATAACTCCTTTAATTTACAAAACTCTTAACAATTGAATTAAAAATATACGTTCCATCGGTATTACCCAAAATTGGATTGCAGCATCTTTCAGGGTGAGGCATCATTCCAAGCACGTTGCCTCGCTTATTTATTATACCTGCAATATTCATCAGCGAGCCATTAGGATTTGATTCATCATTTACTTCGCCATCCTGAGTACAATACTTAAAAACAATCTGGTTATTATCCTCCAACTCTTTAATTGTATCTTCATCTGCAAAATAATTTCCTTCACCGTGTGCAATCGGAATTTTCACCACTTGTTTTTTCTTCAAATCGTTGGAGAATACTGTTTCATTATTTTCTGTATAAAGAAAAACATCACGGCAAATAAATTTCAAAGAATTATTTTTCAATAAAACGCCAGGAAGTAAGCCGCTTTCTGTAAGAATCTGGAAACCATTGCAAATTCCGATAACAATTCCGCCTCTTTCTGCAAATTCTTTAACGGAATTCATAATTGGAGAAAGCTTTGCAACAGCACCCGAACGAATATAATCTCCGTAAGAAAATCCTCCCGGCAATACAATCACATTACAGTCTTGCAAATCATTCTCTTTATGCCAGAGAAAAGAGGTTTCGTAATCAAGAATTTTCTTTAACGAATAATATGCATCGTGATCGCAATTAGAACCCGGAAAAACTATCACACCAAACTTAGGCTTCATTTACTTTTTCCAGTTTGATTTCAAAATCTTCCATAATTGGATTAACAAGAAGCTTAGAACAAAATTCATTTACTTCTTTTTCTGCAGAAGTAAAATCATTTGTATCAACTAAAAATTCAATTTCTTTATCTATGCGGACATTTTTAATATTCTTAAATCCAAGTAGTTTAGCTCCCTGTTCAGCAGCTTTTCCTTGCGGGTCTAAAATTGATTTCCTTCTTTTAATTAAAACTTTTGCTTTGTACAATTTAATTCCTTAAAAATATTATTTCGTTTTTCCAGTCAATAAATTAAAAATCTGTCTAAAGATTCCAAAAAGTATTATAAAAACAAATATGTAAAAAAGTGCTTTCCCTGTCGATAGAACAATAATCGTTGCAGCAATCAGGACAAATACAAAATGATAAGGTTTTCTTTTTATTCCTTCCGCATTAAACTTTGGAAGTGTATCATATTTTATTCTGCTTACCATTAACAAAGAAAGAATAATTACAATCGGAATTGTTAACTGGTGATAAGGTGATGGAATAATTCCATTCTGAGAATAAAGTATAATAAATGAAGCGACAGTAATTGCAGAAGAAGGAATCGGTAAACCGGAGAAATATTCTTTATCAAAACCTACAAGTTGAGTATTAAATCTTGCAAGCCTTAATGCCCCGCCGATTAGTAACAATGAACTAATTAAAACTCCCCAGGTTTCTAAAGAAAACAGTTGAATCTGGTAAACTAAAAGAGCTGGGGCGACACCAAAGCTTACTAAATCAGCAAGAGAATCAAGCTCAACACCAAACTTACTGCTTGTATTGGTTAATCTTGCAACCACTCCGTCAAGTGCATCGGCTAATGTTGCAGCAACAATAAACCAGCTTGCAATAATAAATTCTTGCTTTGTAGAATACACAATTGAAAAAAATCCACAAAGCAGATTTGCTGTAGTAAAAAGGTTCGGTAAAATTTTTTTTGGGTTAAAATCGCTCATTAAATTTCTTTCATTGGATATTCAAATATAATAGTCTCTCCGGCAAAAACCTTATCATCTTTTTTGACTTTTACTACCCATTCAGAAGGAACAATTATATCAACACGACTGCCAAATTTAATCATACCAAATCTTTCGCCCTTAGTAACATTCTGTCCGATTTTTAATTCGCAGACAATTCTTCTTGCCACAAATCCAGCAACCTGTGTAAATAAAATATTTCCAAATTTAGAAGTAATTCCAATTTCATTTCTTTCATTTCGTGAAGAAGCTTTATCATCAGATGCAACAAGGTATTCGCCTTTATGATAATTAATCAATTCTACTTTACCATCAATTGGAATACGATTAACGTGTACATTTAATGGCGACATAAAAATTGATAATTGTTTTGCTTTTCCGTTAATAAAACCAGAAGCTTCAATATCTTTAACAAATAACACAGTTCCGTCAGCAGGGGAGACTAAAATGTTGTCCTGCAAAGGAGTATTTCGTTCCGGGTCTCTGAAAAAGTTCAAGGTAAAGACAACAAGCAAAATTGCGATCACTATCAAAATAATTTTTATTGGTTGATTATTGAGTAAAATAGCTGCGATAATCAATAAAAATGAAATTATTGTTGTAATACCAATAGTTAAATATCCATATTTCGTAAACATTTGTATAATTTTTTTGATTAAACAATATTAATTAAGATATAAAAAATTGTATTTCGTATCTAAAAACCATAGAATAATTTGAATTACAAATACAATAATAATAGAAAATGAATTAGGTTAAAAATCATAAATTCAAAGTATAAAAAAACAATTCATTGTTTTATATTTGAATACTTTTTTATTAGTAAAACACAGGAGAACATATGAAAGGTGGAATGGCAGGAATGCTGAAGCAGGTTCAAAAACTGCAGGATGAAATGCAAAAAACTCAACAGGCTCTTGCTGCTAAGACTGTTACAGAAGAAGCAGGCGGCGGAATGATTAAAGCTACTGCAAATGGAAATAAAGAAATTGTTTCTGTTGAAATAGATAAACAGGTTATCAATCCTGAAGAAAAAGAAATACTTGAAGATTTAGTTGTAGCAGCAATAAATAAGGCGCTTCAATCTGCAAATAAAATGGCAGAAGAAGAACTCGGAAAAGTAACAAAGGGTTTGATACCTCCTGGTTTAAACATCCCCGGTTTGTGATGATTATTCCTGAACCACTTCAATCAGCAATTGAAGAGTTAAGCAAATTTCCTGGCATTGGTAAAAAAACTGCTCAGCGGCTTGCTATTTATTTGTTAAAAAGTAAGGACGAAGAGGTCAACAATTTTATTAAATCAATTACTGAACTAAAAAGTAAATTGCAATTATGTAAAATTTGTTTTAACATTTCTGAATTTGATACTTGCTCAATCTGCACAAGCGAAAAAAGAGATAAATCAGTAATTTGTGTTGTAGAAGGAATTAGTGATGTTATTGCAATTGAAAAGACAAATGAATACAATGGCCTTTATCATGTCCTTGGTGGAGTACTTTCACCACTAAGTGGAATAACACAAGAAGATTTAAAGATTAAAGAATTATTAATTCGTTTAAAAGAAGATTCTGTTAAAGAAATTATTCTTGCACTTAATCCAGATACAGAAGGTGAAACTACATCTTTATATTTATTGAAGTTATTAAAACCTTTAAATCTTAAAGTAACTCGTATTGCAAGAGGACTGCCTATTGGTGGTGATATTGAATTCGCTGACGAAGCTACAATTGGCAGGGCATTAATAAGTAGAATTGAATTTCTATGAGTGAATGGTTCGAAGATTGGTTTGAATCAGAAGATTATCTTATTGCTTATAATCATCGGGATAATAAAGAAGCTGAATTACTGGTTGATTTAATTCTAAAAGTAACTAAACTGAAACAATCTTCATCCGTTCTTGACCTTGCTTGCGGTGCAGGAAGGCATTCTATTTTATTTGCTAAAAAAGGATTTAATGTTACTGGTGTTGACTTAAGTTCGAATTTACTTAAAAAAGCAAAACAGACTTCAGAAAATGAAAAAGTTAAAATCGAATTTATTCGTTCAGATTTAAGAAATTTCAACTCCGGAAAACGATTTGATCTGGTAATTAATTTGTTTACAAGTTTTGGCTATTTTAATTCTGACGGAGAGAACTTTAAAGTTTTTAGTGTTGCGTTTGAGTCACTAAATAAAAATGGATTTTTTGTGTTTGATTTTTTCAATAGTGAGTTCATCAAAAAAAATATTGTATCAAATTCAGTTTTTAAGTATTCGGAATTTGAGATTCATCAGGAAAGAAGGATAATAAATAACAGAGTTGAAAAAAAAATTAAAATTCTTAAGAAAAATTTTGTAAAAGAATACAATGAATCTGTGCTTCTTTACGATTATACAACCTTGAAAAAAAAATTATACGATTTAGGTTTTAAGATTAATTTTATTTTTGGAGATTATTCTGGAAATCCATTTGATTTAAATAATTCAGAAAGATTGATTATTTTTTCGACCAAATGAAAAAAATAGTTGTTATATTTCTTTTTTTACTAATGCCAGGTTGTGATATTTTGACAACTAGAACTGCTGATAAACCAGAACAACCGCGTGGTAACTATGTTGTTGCAACAACATCAGAATTATTAATCCAAAACCTGATTAATTCCTTTTCTGAAAAAAACACACAAAACTATTTAAACTGTCTGACAGATTCAGCTTTTTCTGGGAAAAGTTTTCAATTTATTCCTTCAGCTGAATCAGTATCGCAATTTCCTGTTTTATTACAAAGTTGGGATAAACAGGATGAAGAACAGTATCTTCGAAATTTATTTGCTAAAATGCCCGAAGATCAACCAATAACTCTTAGTTTTTCAGAGACGAATATTAACCTGCAGGGCGATAGTGTTTTTTATAGTGCAAAGTATTTTATTTCTGCTCCTCATTCAGAAATTAAAAATCCGAAGATTTTTCAGGGAGAAATAAGACTAAAATTATTCAGGGACTCAAGACTAATATGGACAATTTATAACTGGCAGGATATAAAGAACTCCACAGTAAATTCCTGGAGCGAATTGAAAGGATACTTTTATTAAAAAATTAAGTTTTGTTTCGATTTTGGTTTTCATTTTAATTGGTTGCCAGAATCCATTTGCTCCCAAACTGGATTTATCTTCTGACAATAACAGCTCACCGTTGTCGGACCAAACAACAATTGATGGGGTCTTCCAAAATTTTCAATATGCTTATGCATTTAAAGATACAATGATTTACGGGCAGCTTCTCAATGATGATTTTGTTTTTACTTATAGAAATTATGAATTAGGTTACGATGTTTCCTGGGGAAGAGATGAAGAGATGAAAGTTACTAATGGTTTATTTAGTAATACAGAGAGACGCGATATTATTTGGAATAATATTGTCCTTTCTTCTGTTGATACTAATAAAGCTACAATTATAAGAAGCTTTAATCTGACAATAACTTTTAATCCAACTGACGTTTATCGTGTTGATGGGAAAGTAAACCTGACTTTAAATAAAACGGGTGGGAAGTGGAAAATTTCCCGCTGGATTGATGAATCAAATTTATAAAAATTATGGTTGGATTTGCATTTAAAGAAGCGTTGAAGTCATTTAAGAGAGCCAAATTACATTCTCTTTTTTCACTTTTATCAACTTGTATTGGATTGTATTTAATATTATTCTCCTTTATGGTGATTGAATATTCAGAGGTTCTCGAAAGAAAAATTAAGGATGGATTTGTGTTAAGTTTATTTCTTGAAGACTCATTAAGTCAGAATGAAATTTCATCTTTAAAGTCTTTGTTGAAAGAAAAGTCTTATTGTAAGAGTATTGTTTTTATCTCAAAAGACGAAGCAGCAGAAAAATTTATCAAAGAGACTGGAGAGGATTTCAGAACTGTTTTGGATTATAATCCTTTGCCGGCAACTATTAATTTATCATTATCAGAAGAATATTTTTCTAAAGAAAAACTGGAATTAATCTCAAAAGAATTACGAGAAATAAAAGGTGTCGAAAGTGTAGGATTTCAGACTTCAGTATTTGAAAAAATTCTTAATTTAATTGAGTCTTCGCGAAAATATATCTTTGGAATTGCTGGTTTATTGTTTTTTATTGCAATTTATCTTGTCTATTCAACTTTGAAATTAATAATCCATTCGAAAGCCGAAGAGATTGAAACAATGAAACTTGTTGGAGCAAAAATTTCTTTTATTAAATTGCCAATAACAATTTTCGGAGTATTTATTGGATTTTTGTCAGGAGCAATATCCTCATTATTAATTTTAGGAACGAATTATTTTTTAGACAGATATTTTTTCTTTCATATAAATTTTATTTCTCCATCAATCTATATTGTGGGTTCAATGCTTTTAGGAATAATGCTTGGAGTTGTGACCAGTCTTTTTGCAATGAGAAATATTTCCTTTAGAGTCAGATAAATCGGTTTGATACAACATTATGATTTTGTAAATTTTAGCTTGAAAAACAGGAAATTTTAAGAATGAAAATATTAAAACAGTTAATTTTATTTATAGCTTTATTTTGTAATTTTCTATTAGCTCAGACAGACAATGTTAGAGTTGGTTCGGATTTGAAAAGCTTTTATAATAATCAAGGAGCTTTTTACGATTATTCTGATCCAACAGCTATAAATATACAGGTTTCCATTTGGGGTTCTGTAAAATTTCCCGGAAGATATGTTATTCCAAATTATAGCGAAATTAGAGATTTATTATCTTATGCCGGTGGTCCAACAGAAAATGCAAAACTGGAAGACCTTCGGTTGTACAGGGTAAAACCGGATTCTACTGAGGAAATGATAAAGTTGAATTATGAAGATGTTTTATGGGGAGAAAAACTAATTTCGGGCAACAGGAATGTTCCAAAGATAATAGCAGGTGATGTATTGGTTATTCCAACAGAACCGAAATTATTCTTTAGCCAATATTTTTCTATGACTCTTTCAGTCGTATCAACATTAATATCTTTATCAATTCTTATCTTAAACATTGTAAGAAAGTAAGGGAGAAACTTTGAATAGCAATAACGTGCGTCAGGAAAAAGAAACCAATTTAAAAGATTATATTAATTTAATCAGGAATAATGTAACTCCAATTGTTATAATTACTGTTGTTTCAGCTCTGGTTGCGGTTATTTACGCAATAAACGCAAAAAATATTTACAGGTCAACTACTGTTATAAAATTAAATAAACAGCAGGGGAATATATTAGAATCTCCATTACTTCCTGAGATTCAGGATTATGGAAATGATAGATTTATTGCCAATGAAGTTGAAATTTTAAAAAGCTATTCAATTAGGGAAAAAGTTGCATCTTCACTTCTGGATAGTTTTAAGTACTTTAATGGTTCTCAGCAATTGTATCATTTATTAGCTGAACCAGAAAAATTTGAACGCTCTAAGCAACCACCGGCGGAGAAGAACTCATTGATTATGTCTCTTGCCTCAATTGTAAATATTGAGCAAAAGCGGGGATTAGACCTGGTGGAAATTTATGCAGAATCGCCTTCTGCATTTGAAGCAGCTTTGATAGTAAATGTATATGCTAATGAGTACAAACAGTTGAACCTTGAGTATAATCGGAATCAACTAACAATGGTTAAAACTTTTTTAGCAGAACAAAAGAAAGAAAAATTTGAACAACTAAATATCGCTGAAAATATCTTGAAAAATTTTCAGGAAAAAGGAGGAATTGTTGCATTAGATCAGCAGGCAAATTCTTTGATTACACAGTTAGCACAATTCGAAGCACAAAAGAACATGGCTAAACTTGAAATTACTGCTTCAGATAACATACTTGCTAAGTACAAAGAAGAACTGAGAAAGCAATCACCTGAAATTTCAACTTACCTTGAAAAGTTTGCTTCCGAAGAATATGTGAAAAATCTTCAGACTGAATTATCTAAACTTGAACTTAATAGAGATATTGCACTTGGTGATGGAAAAAATAAAAATGCAGATCCCGAAGTGATAAAAAACTATGAATCAAAGATTAAATCATTAAAAGAGAAACTTGATAAAAAAATTGAAACTGTAAAAGCAAGTATTTTTGCAACATCACCCGATGAAGTTAAAGGTTTATCTCAAAAAATAATTGATGAAGAAGTTAAGAATCAATCTTTAAGAGTAACATACAGTGAACTTATAAACATTGTAAATCAATATGATAGAAAATTTCAGATGCTTCCAAAATCGACTATTGAATTTGCTGGTTTGCAAAGAAATAGAGAATCACTGGAAAAATTATATCTTCTTGTTGAAGAAAAATATCAGGAAGCACTTATAAATGAGCAATCACAACCTGGTAATGTTTACATTCTTGATAAAGGGAGAATTCCATTAAAACCTTCCAAGCCAAACAGGTCTTTAATAATAATCATTGGTTTGGTTCTTGGAATTGGATTTGCATTCGGTTATACTTACGTCAAAAATTATTTTGATAACACAGTAAAAACTCCTGAAGATATTACGCATCGCAATATTAATTTTCTTGCATGGATTCCTCAAATTGAAGGTGTTGCAGATGTGGCAAGTAATGAATTCGAATTTATTGTTCACAAAAAACCGGATTCTGTTGTTAGTGAAGCTTTTAAAGCTTTAAGAACAAGAATTCAATTTGCTAAAGTTGAGGGTGATGAAATAAAAACAATATTAATTACATCTTCAACTGCCTCAGAAGGTAAAACGATGATATGCGCAAACTTGGCTGGTAGCCTTGCATATGCCGATAAAAAAGTTTTATTGGTCGATTGCGATTTGAGAAAACCAAGAATTCATAATTTCTTTAATATTAGTCGTTATCCCGGTTTGATTGATTATTTGTTTGATAAGGTTTCTCTCGAAGAAGTGGTAAGACCAACGCAACTAAAAAATCTTAAGGTTATTACAGCTGGAACTATTCCACCAAATCCATCTGAAATGATTGAATCTAAGAAAATGAAAAACTTTTTGGAGCAGATGCGAGCTCAGTATGATTATGTTTTGGTGGACTCGGCTCCATTAATCGCTGTAACAGATTCTGAAATTCTTGCTCGTTTAGTCGATGCAACTATTCTTGTCGTTTCTTCTAACACAACCGAAGTTGACCTGATGGAAAGATCAGTTGAATTGTTGAAACAGGATAATGTATCGTTTATAGGGACAGTCTTGAATAATTTCGTATTCAAGAGTTCTTACGGATATTATTATAAGTATTATTATTATTATCGAAAACCTTCAGAAAAGGAAAAAGTCTGATTTGTTGTATCTAAACTGGAAATCCTTTATGAATAAAGTTAAAAAATGTAGTCTATTACTTATAATCGTTAACATTTTATTGGTAAATTTTTCATTTGCTCAAAATCTTCCAGACTATTTTGATAGGAAAAATTTTTTAACAACTGACTCATTACAAATAAATTACCAGAGTGCGATTGCGAGTGAGGGTGTTGTAAATCCAGAAGAATATATTGTCGGTCCAGGAGATGTGTTGTTTATCTCTATAAGAGGAATTGAAGAAGTTATCCAGAGATATCCAATTAATTTTGAAGGTTCAATTTATATCCAAAGAGTTGGCGGAATAGATTTATCTAATTTAACCTTGAAAAAAGCCAAAGAAAAGATTGAATCTGAAATTAAAAAAAACTACAAAAATGTTAATGTATTTATCTCACTTGTTGATTTGAAAAAAAACAAAGTTGGGATTTTTGGTGATGTTAAAAAATCAAATACATTTATATTGAATGGTAATGCTCGTCTAAGTGATTTAATTTCTATTTCACAAACTTTAAATTCTACTTCTAACTTAAGGAATATTAAAATACAAAGCAGGAACGGAACTATAAAGTTTGTCGATTTAATATCATATTTCAGGCTGGGAGATCTTGTAAACAATCCTTATTTGCTAGATGGAGATTATGTGTTCATAGATAAAACTGATAAATTAGTTTCTATTTATGGTAATGTAAAGTTTCCAGGTGTCTATGAGTTTAAAGAAAATGAATCGATGTATGATTTAATTAAAATAGCTGGTGGATTTCTGATTGATGCAAAATTAGATAGCATCGAATTGATAAGTTTTGCAAATGATAATAAGTCTCTTCTCAGTAGTTACTATTCTTATGATGAAATTGTTAACAGAAGAATTATATTAAAAATAAAAGATAAGATAGTTGTTAGAGGAATTCCTGAATATAAAGTTGATAAGATGGTTCTGGTTAGTGGTTTTGTGAAATATCCAGGTTATTATAAGATTGATGAGAATAAAACAAAATTATCGGATATTATTAAATTTGCAGGTGGTTTTCTTCACAATGCGTCTTTAGTTGATGCCAGTGTTATAAGAAGTTATGGCGATGTAGTTGAAAAAGACCCTGAGTTTGAAAGATTGAGAATGATGAAGCGCGAAGAAATGTCTGATGATGAATATGATTATTTGAAATCGCGTTCAAGGCAAAGAATTGGAAAAGTTGTAGTGGATTTTGAAGAGTTGTTTAATAAAAATAAATCAGAAGAAGATATTCTTCTGAAAAGAAATGATGTAATTCAGATTCCTGAATTAAAAAATTATATAACAATTATTGGGCAGGTTGTTAATCCGGGAAGTATTCCTTATAAAGAAAATTTGACTGTTAATAACTATATTCAACTCTCGGGAGGTTTTGGTTGGCGAGCTATTGAAAATGATGTAAGAGTGATTCGTGCAAACACGGGTGAATGGATTGACGCAGATGATGTTGATGAATTAAAACCAGGAGACACTATCTGGATACCAGAAGACCCACCATCCCCTAAATTTTGGACGGTGTTTAAAGATGTTTTAACTGTTATGGGACAAATAGCAACCGTAATTGCAGCCACGGTTGCAGTAATTGTGAGTACAAGATGATTACTTTAAATGATGTTTTTCATATTATTCTTATTAATAGAAAAAAAATAATTCCTGTAACAATACTGGGCACAATATTTTTCTTTATATTTCTTTACCTGGCTTATCCTTTAACATATTCTTCAGGAGTATCTATTCTTCCTCCTGAAGCAAAGCAATCATCTGGTTTAAGCGGTCTGCTTCAAGGAGCGGATTTTTCAACCTTATTATCAGCTTCAGGTTCTAATGCTAATTCTCAATTATATGCAGAGATTCTTAAAAGTCGTACTGCAGCAGAAATAGTTGTAAAAAAACTTAATCTCTATTCTTTTTTGAAAAAAGACGATTTACATGAAGCCGCAACTAAGCTTTCATTAATGGTTTCACTTGAAGTTACAAAAGAAGGAATTATCAGAATGTCAGTGCCAGTTGATACAAAATTCTTTGGCAGATTTTCTGGCAATGCTGATGAAGTGAAAATTTTATCTTCAAAATTAACCATGGCTTTTGTTGATGCACTGGATTCAATTAACAGAGATAAACTTTCTTCAAAAGCAAAAAAAGCAAGAGTATATCTTGAGGATCAAATTGTTATTACAAAAACAAAATTGGATTCAATTGAAAAAGAACTAATGCTATTTCAAAAAGAGAACAAAGCTATTTCAATACCTGAACAGGTTAAAGCCTCGCTTGATGCAGCTATTAAATTAAAAAGCGAAATTATTTCTTCTGAAATATCAATGGGGTTGCTTAGTCAGAATCTTACAGAAAATAATTCAACTCTAATTGCTCTTAAATCAAAACTTGAAGAGCTGAAAAATCAATATAAAAAAGTTGAATCAGGCGATAAGGATTTTCTTCTTGCATTTAAAGAAACACCCGAGCTTGGTTTTAAATTAACTAGTCTTTATAGAGATGTTAGAATACTGAATGAATTGTATCTTATGCTTCAGCAACAATATTACAAAGAATTAATCCAGGAGAAAAAAGATTACTCGACAATTGAAGTTCTTGATCCTGCCATTATTCCAAACAAAGAGGTTGCACCTCGGATTGTATTTTCTTCAGCTCTGGCAGCAATTTTAATATTTCTAATAATGTCTTTAATTTCAATTGTTAAAGAACGTAAAATATTTAATTTTAAAAAATCATAGTAATAAATATGGATGAAAAAACTGTAGTAGTAACTGGAGGTGCCGGATTTTTAGGTTCTCACCTTTGTGATAGAATGCTAAATGAAGGTTACAAAGTTGTTTGTATTGATAACCTTATAACCGGTAACATAAATAATATCTCTCATTTATTCGGCAATGAAAACTTTCAGTTTATCAAACATGATATTACAAATTATATTCATGTACCAGGTAAAGTAGATTACATCCTTCATTTTGCTTCACCAGCCAGTCCAATCGATTATTTAAAACTTCCTATTCAAACTTTAAAAGTTGGTTCGCTTGGGACTCATAAAGTACTTGGACTAGCAAAAGAAAAAGGAGCTCGATTTTTATTGGCTTCCACTTCCGAAGTATATGGTGATCCAATCGAACATCCACAAAAAGAGACTTATTGGGGAAATGTAAATCCAATTGGTCCACGCGGAGTATATGATGAAGCTAAAAGATTTGCTGAAGCAATGACAATGGCTTATCATCGCTACCATAATGTAGAAACTCGAATCGTTCGTATTTTTAACACCTTCGGTCCAAGAATGAGGTTGAATGATGGAAGAGTTTTACCCGCATTTATTAGTCAGGCTCTTAATGGAGAAGATTTAACAGTATTTGGTGACGGTTCACAAACAAGAAGTTTTTGTTTTGTCGATGACCTTGTAGAAGGAATCTATAGATTACTTTTATCTGATGAAGTTGAACCTGTAAATATTGGTAATCCTGATGAGATAACAATTTTACAGTTTGCAGAAGAAGTGGTTAAGCTGGTTAAAGCTAATGTGAAAATAGTTTTTAAAGACCTTCCTGAAGACGACCCAAAAATAAGACAACCTGATATTACTAAAGCAAAAAATATATTGAAATGGGAACCTAAATATTCACGGACTGAAGGATTGAAAATTACTCTTGAATATTTTATTAAATTATTAAAATAAAATGCTCAGAAAATCTGCTTCAAATGTTGCAGGTGCTGCAATAGTTCTTGTCTTTTTCAGCTTTCTTTCTAAAGGTTTGGGATTTGTCAGGGAAATAGTTTTTGCAAATAAATTTGGTTTGTCAGATTCATTTGATATTTTTCTAGTTGGTTCAGTCTTTCCAACAATAATTGTGAGTGTGCTGATTTATTTGGGTCAAAATTATTTTATTCCTAATTATGCAAAATTAAAAAGCGATTTTGAAAAAAATGAATTCTTAAAAGCTGTCTTGTTTTTTTTCTTTTTCTCTTCACTTTTAATAATTGTTTTACTTTTAATCTTCAGTACTTATATTGTTGAAAGTTACCTTGGTATTACCAATCACCAAGGATTTTCTACTGCTGTAAATATTTTTAGATTGTACTTATTCTCAATACCGATTTGGAGTTTAATATCGGTCTTAAGCGCTTATTTGCAGGCTGAATATGATTTCTCAACTCCTTCGATATCTTTAGTTATTTCAAGCCTAATTTTAATTATTACTGTTTTATTTTTTACAAATTACCTTGGAATATTTGCAATTCCAGTTGGATTTTTAGTTGGTACTTTTTTGCAATTAGTATTTCTCATAATTGTAATAAGAAAAAGAATCAAAATTTCTTTAACGTTTGAAGCGGGAATATTTAAAAAGTTAAGTATTGGTAAAAACCTGTTTATAATTTTGTTGATAGAAATTCTTGGACAAATATTTGTTGTAGCTGACAGACAATATTACAAAAAAATTGATAGCGGTAGTTTTGCAGCTCTAAATTATGCTTCAAATATTTATCAGCTTCCAATTACAATTTTTTCTTTAGCTTTTGCAATGGCTTTATTTCCGAAGTTAAGTGATGACTTTCATAATTCAAGCATTCAAAAATTCAATGAAACTATATCAAAATCGCTGTCAGTTTCGTTTTATTTTTTTCTACCAGTAATGATGATATTTCTACTGTCGTCAGAATTCATTGTTAGAATTATTTATCAACACGGAAATTTTACATCAAGTGGAACAGCATTAACATCTGATTTACTTAGAATTTATTCTTATAGTCTAGCGTTTTATGCAGGATATTCAATTTTTTATAAAGCATATTTTTCCAAAGGGATTGCTCATATTTTGCTAATAGTTGGAATTGTAGTAGTTGTAACCAAATTTGTTCTAAATGCCATTCTCGTAATGCAATTAAAACAATATGGACTTGCAGTCAGTTCTTCGGTTTGTTATACTTTATTATTTCTTATTTCCTTTTTAATTATTTTCAAAGATTCAAATAAAAAAATACTTGTTAATGTATTTAATAATTTTTTTATTTCTGCTTTATTAGTTTTTTCTGCATATATAATTGTAAAAATAAGTACACCAATATTTTACAATTTTTTTAGATTTGAACTATTTAGCTTGTCAGTATTCGTTGTATCATTTATAGCTTTAAGCTGGTCAATAAAATTCGAACCATTTATTTTATTAAATAAGAGTATTATTCAATATCTGGATCATAATAAAGAATGAAACTATCTCAATTTAGCGAATCCAGAAATCTTTTTAATAAATATTTGATGATAATTATTGATATAATATTTTATTCATTGCGAAAAGTTAATAGACTTAGAAGTAATAATAACGATAATATAGTAATATTATCATTACACCTGCTGGGAGATACTGTTTTTACAATTCCAGCAATAAAAGTTATTAAAGAGAAATATCCAGATAAAAAAATTACAATTTTTTGTTACGAAGAATCAAAAAAAATCTATGAACTATATTTTAATAATCTTAATTATGTTTCTATCTCAAAAACTTTTTTAAGGTTTGGGGGTAGATCGGTAGGTAAAAAGGGACGCGAGATATTTAATCAAATAAAACCAAATATTATTTTTGATTTAACTACATCAAGTTTATCTGCAAGCTTATTATTCGGTTCATCTGCAAAAATTTTAATTGGTACAAACCTAAGATGCTTTAAAAATTTATATGACTATTATTATCCAATTAAAAAAGATGTTCATCTAATTGATTTGTACCTTCATCCAGTTGTAAAGTATTTTTCATTGGACGATAATAAAGTTATTTTTAATCCATTAGAAGATAATTCAGTTTCTGACTTAATTCTTATTCATCCTTTTGCTGGTTGGAAAGCAAAAGAATGGCCTTTAAAAAATTATATTGAACTTGCAGGTAGATTAAGTAAAAAATATTATGTTAAACTAATTTTTCAAAAAGGCCAGGTGAAAAAAGATATTCTTGATGAAATCAATTTTCTTAAAATCAAATATGTGGAAACTGAAAATATTGATCAATTGATTTATGAGATAAAAAATTGCAAAGTATTAATTGGAAACGATAGCGGTCCAGTACATATTGCTTGTCTTTTAGGGAAAAGTACTTTTTCCATTTATGGACCAACGAATCCGAAATATTCATTTCTTCCAGTTGCAGGTAGCGAATATGTGTTTTCTAGAATCAGTTGTTCTCCAGATAAAACTCAATATTGTTATAGATTTGGAGGAGTTGATTGTGATAGTTATGAATGTGTTAATTTCTTGTCAGTTGAAGTAGTATGGCAAAAATTAGAAAGTTTTCTTAAAAAATTTGATAGTTAAAAGAAAAGATATTGATTAATTATCTGAAAAATATTTTTATCAAATTATCAATTTATTTTACAAAAAATAATTTGATTGCAGCTCTATTGATTTCTTTTGTACTCCTGTTTGTAAACAGCTATTTTTTAATGATTATCCCTTTCTTGGTTTTAGTCTTTCTCTTATTCAATAAAAATGATGAATTTATAATTGGATTTACAATAATTACTTTTTTATATCCAACCAACTATCTCAATTTATCGATTAGAGCTTATTTACAAATATTTAATCTTTTTCTTCTTTTTTTTGTGTTTATTAGAATTTATGGGTTGGATAACAAAAATTACCCTAAATTAGATAAAAAATTGTTAATGTATATTTCGTCTGCGATTCTTATAATGTTAATTACAACACTATTCTCAAATTATAAAATGATGGCCTTAGTTAATGTTATAAGATTCTGTGGATTTTTGTTTTTCATGTATTTGTATTATGCATTGGTACATAAAACTAGAGCTATTGAAACAATTTTTAATAGTATTTTAGTATCGACATTTATTATTCTGATTCTGCTAATAGAAAAATTTTACTCTGACGGTGTTCTTTATTTCTTTGTTGAAGGTTCAATTTTGGGAAGAGTTATTACTGAAGCTCTACATCCGAATGAGATGGGAATCATTTTTATAATGGCTATATTTATTATGAGGATTTATAAATCTCAAAGCAGAAAGAAACGAATAAAATATTTACTGAATTTTTCAATCGTACTACTGGTAGGTGCGTCTATTATAATAAATTCTCGAAGTACAATTTTAGTTCTTATGCTTAGTTCATTATATTGGTGGTATATTACAAATAGAAAAATATTTTATAGAGCGGTAATTTTTCTTTTCTTATTAATTCCAATAATTTTTATTCCTGCAGTGTATGATTTTATTGACATATATTTTCGTCTTGAAAGATTAACTACAGGTAGAGATTCGATTCTTTTAGTTGCTGGCGAAATTATTAAAAATAATTTTCTTTTTGGAGTTGGTCCTGGAGTAGTTGGAAATGTAATTTATACTTATATGCCTTATAAATTTGGTAGTCCTGAAGAGTTATTTATGAGAGGTACTTTAAATATGGGTATAACAGGACAAATACATAATTTTTACATCTCTTTGTTTTGTGAACTTGGAATTTTAGGATTTATATTAGCAATTACAATTCCTATAGTTTATTTAAATTCAGCGATTAAAATTGTAAAAACTAATTTTCCATTTTCAATTAATTGGTACTATGGACATATGTTCATTGCTATTGGTATTGCATATTTTATTAGAGGATTATTTGAACCATATGGAATTATGTCCTACGGTTTCTTGCTTCATGATTTACCTTTGTGGTTGATTATTATTTCTATGATATTTATTTATAATGATAAGAAGTTATAACTGTTAAAATGAAGATAATTGAATTTCTTAATAAATTGAAAAGTAGAGCAGGTTTATACTATTTATTTTATTTTGTTTTATTAACAATATTTTTTCCGTTTTTTAGATATTACGCTGCACAGGATTGTTTTTCGTATACTTCTGTGGCAGAAAAATTATTAAATGGGGATTTTTATAATGCTATAAATGGAGTGTGGAGTCCACTTTTTTCAATTTTATTGATGCCATTTCTTGCGATTGGAATTGAAAATCTTTTAGCAGTTAAATTACTTCAAGTGATTATAGGTTTTTTAACAATAAAAGAATTGATAAGTTTAGTTCAGGCGTTTCAATTTGAAGAAAGATTTAAAGATGTTATTATTGTATTAATTGTTTTTATAACAGTAACTTATTTGTTGCAAACTGCTACTCCGGATTTATTATTAGTAGTTATGCTTATTAAATATTTTAAGCTGATTTATTCATCAAAATATAAGTTTAATGCTAATTATGGTATCAAAATAGGAATTATTTCTTCTTTAGCATATCTTTCAAAATCTTATGCTTTACCGTTTTTTATTTTTCATTTCACCTTAACTAATATTTTTTATTATTTCTCAAAGTCTTCTGACTTAAAGAAAATTGTTTTAAGAAATTTTATTTTCTCTATACTAATATTTGGATTGATAAGTGGAATTTGGATATCGTTGCTAACTTATAAATATGGATATGTAACATATAGCACTGCAGGAAGTTTTAATTTTGCAATTGTTGGACCGGAATATAATGGAATTCACAAAATGAGAATTGAAAAACTATATAATCCTCCACCAAATAGTAATTGCATCTGGGAAGATCCAACCGCATTGCCTCGAAAAACCTGGAGTCCATTTGAATCATCGTCAAATTTTGTTCATTTAGTTAAAATTGTATTCAACAATTTAATAAAATACATTTACTATGTTTTCATTTTTTCACCTCTATTCTTTGTGTTCTTATTCTTCCCTAGGAACTATAGCTTTTTCGGACAAAGTCGTGTAAAAAAAATGATTTTTTTCTTGTTCATATATTGTGCTGGTTATATAACATTATTTCTTGAACAAAGATATTTAATAATCCTACACTTTTTTACTGTTATCTTAAGTGTAATTATGATACAGGAATATTTAAAATCATATACAATATCACTATGGATAAAAAGATTAATTTTATTTTTTTTATTCATAACAATTATCGTAAAGCCATTATTTTCGTTGATAAATCATCTTAATTATGGGAAAGATGTCTACTATTTAGGAAAATATTTGAAAAATAGCCAAGTGGTCAAATCAAAGGTTGTTTCATTAACATCATTCCCTATGAGTTTTGAATTATATTCATTAACAACCACTGCATATATTACTGACTTCAAATTTTTTGGTGAAATAAACCATAGATTGAGTGAGGATAGTTTACTTGTGGAAATGAAGAAGTATGAGATTAACTATTTATTTAGCTGGGAAGAGCGCACCTATAACCCTTCACACTTTCAGGCGGTAGGAAAATATCAACTTGAAAAAGAGAAATTATTTGGTAATAGCATTAATATTTTAATAGAAAAGATATTATCCGTATTTGGAATCAAACCTCATGCTAGTGATTATAAAAAGAAATTTTCTATTTATAAAGTGATTTACTAAATGCGGATTTTATTATTATCTGATTGTTTATCAACTCATTCAGTGAAATGGGCAAATTCTTTATCTAAAAAAGGAATAAAGATTTATTTGTTTAGTATCAATCAAAATAAACTTCAGAATTACAGTCCTGAAATAGAAATTATTACTCCTGAACATTCATTTTATAATTCATTAAAAAGTAGTTCTTTAATAAAAAAATCGTTTTATTTTACCGTTGTTCCGCTAATAAGGAAAATAATAAAAACTCTAAATCCAGATATAGTTCATGCTCATTATGCTTCAAGTTATGGTTTGCTTGGAGCATTGTCCGATTTTCATCCTTTAATTGTCTCTGTTTGGGGATCAGATATTTTTGAATTCCCTTATTATTATGCCATTAATAAAAAAATAATTAAATATGTTCTGAAAAAGGCTGACGTTATATTAGCAACAAGTCAAGCTATGGCTGATGATGTAGTGAAGTTTTCTCGTAAGTCTGCAATCGTTACTCCATTCGGCGTTGATATTAATACATTCAAACCAGTACATCTGGAAGAAAAGAAATCTGAATCTGAATTCAGACTGACAACAATAAAATCTCTTGAACCTGTTTATGGAATTGATATTCTGATTAAAACATTCAAAAAATTAAAAGAAAAATTTCCTGCATTAAAATTAAAATTGGTTATAATTGGTAAAGGTTCTGGTGAGGGAGATTTAAAAGAGTTAACTCAACAACTAAACCTTTCTAACGATATCGAGTTTAAAGGTTATGTTAATCCAAAGGAAATTTATTTGCATCACCAGCAATCAGATTTAACAGTTTTTCTTTCTCGATTGGAAGGATTTGGAGTTTCTTTAATTGAAGCGATGGCTTGTGGTAAATGTGTTGTTGCATCTAATGTAGGTGGACATAAAGAATTAGTGCAAGATGGTATAAATGGATTTTTAGTGCCCCCTGAAGATATTGATGCATCTGTTAATGTTCTCGAAAAAGTGATTAAAGATGATGATTTGAGAAAAAAAGTTGGGATTGCTGCGAGGAAAACTGTTGAAGAAAAATTTGATTGGAATAATAATGTCCAGCAAATGATCAGAATTTATGATGATATTCTTAGTAAAAAATTAAAGAAGAGTTAGTAAAAGTGAAGATATCTGTAATTGTGCCATGCAGGAATGAAGAAAAATTTATAGCCAATACTCTTGAGTCACTGATTAATCAGACTTTTAAAAAAGAAGAGTATGAAATTCTTGTTGTTGATGGTTTAAGCGATGATAATACACAAAACATTGTAAAAGATTTTCAAAACAAATATTCAAATTTATTTTTATTAATAAATGAAAAGAAAATTACGCCTGCTGCAATGAACATTGGAATACAAAATGCAAAAGGTGAAGTAGTTGTAATTTGTGGAGCTCATGCAATTTATTCAAATGAATTTTTGTCTCAAGGTTATGAACTTCTTCAAAAAAACAAAAATTATGATTGTGTTGGCGGACCTATAATAAGTGACGGAACAAACGCATTTTCTAAAGCTGTATCATTGGCTATGTCAAGTGTCATAGGTGTTGGAAATGCAAAACATCGTTTTCCCGATTATGAAGGATTAGCTGAGATGGCATGCTTTCCTTTTTTCCGAAAGGAAGTTTTCAACAAAATTGGTTTGTATGATGAATCCCTTGTACGAAATCAGGATGATGAATTTTGTATGAGATTAAGACAACAAGGTGGTTTGGTTTATCTTTCACCAAGGGTAAAAAGTACTTACCTGGTGCGAGATCATCCTATAAAACTGATGAAACAATATTTTTATTACGGTGTCTGGAGATTTGTTGTTTTAAAAATGTACAAACAACCAATTGCTTTCAGACAGTTAATTCCTTCTTTATTCATTATTATCAATTTTATTTTAATAGCAATAGGAATAATATTAAACAACTATTTAATTAGTTTAAGTCTTTTAATGTTCTATTTATTAATTATATTAATGTTTTCTATATCTGTAGCAATAAAAAAGGGAGTTAAAATCGGACTGTTTTTTATTCTGGCTGTTTTAATTCTCCATTTTGCTTATGGATTTGGTTTACTTAAATCTTCATTTAAAATTTTTCATAAATAAATTTATAAAGTTAATTAAGAACGATGATAATTATAAAAACAATATTGTTATACATTTACAAAATGATGTAATAAAGTTAAATAATCTATGTGTGGAATTTTTTGTAGTATTAATCTAAAAGATGCATTTAATTTGAATGATTATTCAATTTTTGAAAAATGTATCAATCTTGTAAGCCATAGAGGCCCAGATGCTGAAGGAATAAAAATATTAAATTTTACTGATGGAGATGCGGATAATGACAATTTCAATATATTTTTAGGACACAGGCGTTTATCTATTATTGATTTATCCGAAGAAGCGAATCAGCCGCTTTGTATTAATAATATATGGCTTATATATAACGGAGAAATATTTAATTATCTGGAATTGAAACAGGAATTAATAAAATCAGGTGAATCATTTTTAACAAATTCAGATTCAGAAGTGATTATTAAAATTTACAAACATTTCGGAACTGAAGGATTTAATAAATTAAATGGAATGTGGGCTTTTATTTTAGTTGATTTAAATAATCAAAAAATAATTGTTAGTAGAGATAGATTTTCAATAAAACCTCTTTTTTATTATAAGGACAATTCTAAAATCTATTTTGCCAGTGAAATAAAACAGCTAAAATTATTACTTAATAAAACAGAAATTGAAGAAGAAATTCTTTATGATTTTCTTAACCAGGGACTGCTTGACCATACAAACAACACTTTTTTCAAAGGAATTAAAAGATTTCCACCAAGGCAGAATTTAATAATAGATAAAGATTTTAATTTTCATTATCAAGAGTATTGGAAGTTTGAAAAATATGTAATTCATGAAAAAGCAATAGATGAAACCTTTATAAATTTATTTCAAGATAGTATTAAAATACGTCTGAGAAGTGATGTGCCGGTTGCTTCATTGCTTAGCGGCGGTATTGACTCTTCTGCAATAACTTTATTAGCTAACGATTTGTTAAATAGGAATATCAATTCATTTTCAGTAATATCAGAAGATAAAAAATACAGTGAAGAAAAATTTGTTGATATTCTAATTAATAATTGTGGCATTAAAAATGAAAAATTTTCTTTCGAAGTCTCTCATGTGCTGAAAAAACTTGAGGAAGTTTTGCAATCCCAGGACGAACCCTTTGTATCATTTAATGCAATAGCTCAAAATGAAATATTTGCATTAATAAAAAAACATTCAGATATTAAAGTGGTTCTCTCAGGACAAGGTAGTGATGAAATTCTGCTTGGTTATATGAGACATTATTATTTTTATCTTAATCAACTTCTAAAAGAAAGAGAAATTTTCCCTCTTAGTTTTGAAATGCTAGGCTCGTTATTTAACAGGACTATACTTTGGCAATTCGATTTTAGTAAAGTAAAAAGATATTCAAAAGGTTTTTCAACCAGGAAGAAAAATCTTTTTAAGAGTCCTTTTGAAGAAAAAAAAATCTGGAATGAAAATAATTTTTTTGATAACCATATTCAGGATATTGAATATAGCTCTATACCAATTCTTACCCGGTATGAGGACAGAAATTCAATGGCTCACTCAATAGAAACCAGATTACCTTTTCTTGACCATCGGTTGGTCGAATTTTTAATTAACTGTCCGGTAAATTATAAAATAAAAAACGGTTGGACAAAATACTTATTAAGAAAAAATGTCAAACAATTACCCGATGAAATCAAATGGCGAAGAGATAAAAAAGGTTTCACGGTTCCTGAGGATAAATGGTTAAAGAATGATTTAAAAGAAGAGATAATAAGTTTATTTAGTGAAAGCAAGTTATCGTCTTTGGGAATTATTAATGATACATCATTTCTGGCATATTATAAATCTTATTGCAATGGTAATCCGGCTATACACTTTTCTGAAATGTCTCGTTTTTATGTTGCTGAAAAATGGTTAAGGAGTATAAATTTATGATTAATGACTTTTCCTTTAGATTTATGCAAATAAGTGACCTCGATGAAGTATGTCAAATTCACAAAGAGACATTTGATGAAGCGCATTTTCTTGCTAGTATGCCAAAACATCTTCTGAAAAAATATTTTGAATTACTTCTGAAAAACAATGATTATTGTGTTGTCGCAGTTGATAATTCTACTGCAAAAATTGCTGGTTATATTTTTGGCGGATATAAAACTGTCTTTGCATTAAATAAATTCATTAAATTATATTTCCCTTTAGTTTTAAGTCAGTTAATACGACATCCAAAATTTTTTTGGGAGAAATTTATTTTTTTGTCGATGAAAATAACAGGCAAGGTTAAATATCCTTCAATTAAATTAAGAATTATTCTGATCGCAGTCTCATCATTATACAAAGGCACCGGTTTATCTAAAAGATTACTTGATTATTTTGAAGAAAACCTAATCATTAAAAAAGAACTAAAGTATGGTTTATCCGTTAGAAAAGAAAACAAAAAGGCGATTGACTTTTACCTGAAGAATGGATTTATTAAAGAATTTGAGTTTATGAAATCTTTTTGTTTTTACAAAATTATACAAAAGTAATTAGTGAGTGAAAAATTCTTTTTTGGTGTGATTTTTTTATTTATTAATTTTGAATATGAAAAATCATTTTACAAATTATTTATGCATAAAACTTAATAGAGCATCGGGGAGCTGAATTTCGGCTGAGAAAGATGTTAGACCTGACCCGTTAACCTGATCTGGGTAATGCCAGCGTAGGAATTGCTTGACAT
>CAZQSR010000003.1:0-43102 GCA_964596145.1 uncultured Ignavibacteriaceae bacterium | reverse complement strand
ACTCACGCTTATTTAAGTACTTACTTTTTAGATAATGGTAAACTAGTAAAACGTAAGAAATATTATAATGTAAGATTACTGCAACAACTTGAGAATGGTGTAATTGATCTTACAGAAAGTATTTGGTATAAATATTTAGAAAAATATCCATCTGATCCAGTTACAGGAATAAATGATCATTGAGTAAATATGGATAACTCAACAAAAAGTTTTAAATATTATTGTCCAAATAACTATAAAGGTAAATTGGCCCTACAGATTGATATTGAGCCAGTTGATATTTTTAAAATTAATTCAGCTCGAATAATTGAGGAGGAATCTGGTAGAATAAAATTTTCAGTAAATGTAACAGCTAGTAATTTAACTCTATATAATTCATGAATTATAAAGGGAGTATCTTTAAGAGTAAAATCAAATGTAAATTCTGAATTTGTGCTAGTGGATACAGTTACATCAATAGATGATACCTATACACTTAATTATTTTATAGAACCAGAATATAGAGACTTGTTATATTATGAAGTGTATCTAAATTTAGGTATGAAAGATATTAATGGAAATCTACTAAATTTAAATTATTATGCTCCTGGATCTGATTTAGATTTATATCCAGAGTATAAAAATACACTAATAAAATCGGGTTCAGTTATAATTGGTACTGGTGTTCAAAATGTAAATATATTATTATCAAACTATGATTTGGAATGCTCTGGACCACTTAGTGGAATATATTATAAAGTATATAGTAAAATATACATAACTAATTTAGATGGAAATTATATCAATCCTATGACTGGATTAATAGTAGATAGTTTAAATGCATTCTATTTAACTTATTCAGAAAATCCACCTACTATATTTGATTCACAAAGAGTGGGGTATTTTAATATAGGAACTAACCATAGACCAAATTCAGTAGTATTTGAAAATTCTTCAGTAATGAATAAATCTACTATTATAAATTTAGCTAAAAATACTATAGTCAGATTTGAGTCTAATTCTTGTTTAGGAGTGTCATTAACACTTCAATTCGAAGGGTTATTAGATCGATTAACTGCTGGATCCTTAAAAATATATCAAGGAGGGGAACCTTTATACACAGGTTTTATAAATAGTACTTCTATATCAACTACTGTTGTGCCAGAGGAAAATTTTAATTTACAAGTACTTAATATTCCTTGGTCTAACTCAATAATAATAAATAAACAAATATCAGGGGCTGATACTAAAAAATTAGCAAATATAGCTCAATTTAGAGTGGTTACTGAATCATCTGGAATTAGTAGTGGCAATGATATAATTGTAGAAATGACAGAGGGGTTTAAATCAATAGGTAATTTGAAGTATAAAGATTACTTAGAAATTAATACAGAATTTTCTGGAACCTTAGGAGTGGCTGCAAGAATTACTGGGGGAGATTTAGTTAATTCTTATTTTCCTATTTTTGCTACAAATGGAAAAATAAAAATATTATTAGGGACGTACAACACTCCTGATCAAAGACAATATACATTAACTATGCAACATGGAACACCAGTAGACAATGGTGACTATTTTAATTTAGAAGGTTCTTCTGAATCCTATATAAAATATGAAGGAGGTGGAGATGTTTTAATAACACGGTCGACATACACTCTAAAAACTCTCGGACAAGTAATTCAATAAAAAATTATGGCATTATTACCAATAAATATAGCAATAACTAATGAAATATTAGGAATACCTAATAAAGGAGATTTAGTTTTTAATTATCACGCTTTCCAAAATCTAAATAATCCTGATGATAAAGAAGTTTCTTTGAAATCATTAAGGATTCTTACTGAGGAAGCTGGTATAAATATATATGAACCACTAGAATTAAATTTAGAGGAGTCTTATGATGGATCTGTAAATATGGTACTATCGGATAAAAAAAATCCGCCTAAAATAATTAACTCTAGATTTTATACTACAAGTTCAACAACCTATAATGTAGCAGATAGAAATGGAAACTTAGATACAAATATTTATTCTAGAGAAAATTTTAAAATTGAAACTAGTTTAGTTAAAATTTGCCAAACTATAGTAAATACTAAATTTGACGGTATTTTTGATGGCGGAAAACTCCCTATTGGAAATTATACATTTTATTTTAAGCTTGCTGATGCTGATGGTAATGAAACAGATTTTGTAGCAGAATCAGGTAAAGTAGTTTGTCATATAGGAACAGTTAATAATCCAAAATCTATTAGAGGAGGACAATTAAATGAAAATAGTTTAAAATTAATAAAATTTACATTAAGTAATTTAGATTTAGCTTATAACTATATTAATATTTATTATACCAGATTAACAGGGGACGGAAATTCAGAAATATTAAAAGCATATAAAATAACAGATAAAATTAAGATTACTGGGTTTGATACTAATATAACTATTACAGGATTTGAAAATCATGAAGAAATAGATTTATCAGAGATAAATAATAAATATGTTTCTTTTGATTCTGTAAAAACTATAGAAAATTGCCAAAACATTACTTTTGCTGGAAATATTTCTAATAACTATGATTTATACTCTGAACTTGAAAGACTAAGTTTATATATTACTCCAAAATTAATACAGGATGAGGAAGGCATAGGAAATTTAAATGCAAAATATCAAGAAACATATAGTAATGTTGAATCTGGATACGAATACTATAATGCCAAAAATATTTATTATAAACTGGGATTATGGGAGGGAGAAATTTATAGATATGGAATATATTATATTTTAAATGATTATTCAATAAGTCCAGTTTTTAATATAAGAGGAGTGAAGAATTTAACAGAAGATTATTCATTTCTTCAATTTAATATAAATGAGTCTATTAATTATGGCGAAGATTATATACTAGAAAAATCAAATCAGCAAAATCCAGAAAATGCTAAGGGAGTATTTAGAGCAGATCCACAAAATAATCTTTTATTATTTGATCCAACTAATTCTAACTCTTCAAATGATAAACAATCTATCAAACCATTGGGAGTAAGATTTGAAATTCCTGAAGAGATAATAAATGGAACAGAATATATAAAAGGTTTAAAAGATCTAACAAAGGGTTTTGTAATAGTTAGACAAAATAGAATACCAACTATAGTTGCTCAAAGTTTAGGTATAGCGACTTCAAAAAAATCTAATATTCCAGTACTATATGGATCTAATGGCGGATTAAATCCTAATTTTATAAATTCTGCATTTACAGAAGGATTTTTAAAATCTTATCAAGGACATGCTAAACTAGGATCTAATTATATAAAAATTCCTGATACGGAGATAGTTGGTAATGCTTTAATTTGTCCAGAAGCTAACTTGAAAATATCTAGTTTTAGTAATTTATTTAATTCTTCAGAATTTAAATTAATACCTTTTAGATATGAGAAACAATCAGGAACTAATCCAATTAATACAGATATAACTAGTTTACAATTCAGTTATCCCGGTTTGAAGCGAACAGATGTATTTAAAAATGATGAAATTTTAGCTGAATTACTATTAATTGAGCCAGGAATACCTTTAGTTAGAAATAATAATTATACTTTTAGCTCTCAAGCAGGATCGGCAGAATTTGCAGAAAAACATTTAGACCCAATATTAGGAAATTACGAAGATACAGAAAATTCATCTGTTTCACAAGAAACTTGGAATAACAGTATATCTAAAGTAAGAGGAATTTTTAATTCTTATATTGGAGCAAATACGGATAAAATTAAATGAAATAAATATTATAATATATATCAAAAAGATTATGATTTTGTAAATAAATGGAAAGAGTATTTTAAATTAAGATATAATGATGAAAGTCCTTATTTTCCAGTAAGTGATAGAATTAGTTGAAACCAAATTTTAATGCAGGAGTCTAAGGGAGTTAGTCCAAATTGTTTTAGGGGAGATTGTTATATTTCAACATATACCCACAGAATGAATTGGAATTTTATTGATCCTGAACTTCCTACTAATCATAGGGTAGTCGATCCATTTACATGGAGTAAAAATTTTAAAATAATATCTAAAAACATTCAGAATGTATCTGATGATGGAAATTTAATAAGTTCTTCTATTAGATATAATAAACTTCTAGACTTATTTACTTATAAGGACGTCGGTGGTAGTAAATTAATAGAACCTCAAGATAAGGATTATAAAAAATATTCAGAAGAAAATGGAGTATTTGGTGCAGAGAAAATAAATAGGCCTGATGTAAATGCTGTACCATTAGGACACTGGATGACATTTAAAATATGTAGCTCTCAAAATTTAGCTATGAGAGATTTAGATTTTTCTAATCCCTCAGAGGAAGCAATACATAAACAAAAAAGAGGATTTTATCCATTTCAAGCGTTGAATAGGGAAAATCACTTACCGGAATCTAACATAATTAATCAAGGCATAAGCTATTCTTTGGGACATAAATACTACTTTAATCTTCCAGAAGTACCATTCATAAAAACTAATTTTCAAAATAGAATATACTACTCTAATGTATTAAGGAATACAAGTTTTACTAATGGTAATAGAGTATTTAAATTTACAAATTACCAAGACTATAATATGGAGTATGGATCTCTTGTTAAGTTAGTAGAATGATATGGTAATTTAATTGCGGTCATGGAACACGGAATTTTATTAATTCCTGTAAATGAAAGAGCTTTGATGAAAAATGAATCTGGAGAAAATGTATATATAAATACAGAAAATGTGCTTCCTAAAAATCCGCAAGTTATATCTAATACATTTGGGTCCACTTGACCTGATTCTATTATTAAAACAACTAGATTTATCTATGGTATTGATACAGTTGCTAAAAAAATATGAAGAACTGATGGAAAATCATTTGAAAATATATCTGATATGACAGTTCAAAAGTATTTAAATGATAATATAAATATTTCAGAATTAGAGAAGTCTAGAACAATTGGTACTAATGTTATAAAGAGTCATTTTAATTCTTTCAAACTTGATGTATATTTTACATTTATATATAAAGATGTATCTTGAAATTTATGCTGAAATGAGCTTTTAAATAAATGGGTAACTAGATATTCATGATTTCCAGAGTTTTCAGAAAATATTAATAATATTTTTTATACCTTTGCAAATAGAAAAAACCATCCAAATATTCAAAATATTTTATACAAGCATGGATTTGCTGGAGGTATTGAACAGACTGGCGAAATACTACCTACCACATGATACGATAAAACTTATCCTTTCGAATTCGAATTTGTAGTATCAGATAATATTTCTGTTCAAAAAATATTTAATAATCTTAAGATAATATCTAATTTTATTGCCCCAGATTCTTTTGAGTTTGAAATAGTAGGGGAGGGATTTGATTGAGTTTTAGATAAAACTGAATTAATTAATAATATTGAGAAAAATTTAAACATATCAACATTAAATAATTCTTATTTAACTTATTTGCAGAATTCTAGTAAATTAAAAATTCCTTATATATGATTAAGAGATACTTTTAATTATTTACCAAATTTAGATGTTCCTAAGTATTTAAGGAATATAAATTTAAAGAAGAACAAAAAAACAGGAGAAGTTAATATCAGTATTCTTCAAAAAGCTTTAAATGTAAAATCTCCAAATATGACTAGATTAAGAGCAAATATGCAGTATTTAGAAGATATATGAGATATTCAAATTCAACCTATTCAATTTAAATATGCATTTTTAAAGGACAATAATTTGAGCTTTTCTAATACGTTAGAATCTAAATTAAGAGATAAATATATTAAAATTAGGATAAGATATAACGGAGATAATTACGCTATAATAAATGCTGTAAAAACAAATTATACAATAAGTCATGCTTAAAATAAAAAAATATCAAAATCCTGCTTATGGGATTTATCAAAATTATTGAGTTCCGCCTTGGCAACAGACTTTTACAGATGTTAATAAATTATCTTTTGATAGAAAAAGATTTGAAAATATTGGATTTAATTTTACAGATGCTGCAAAAGCAGCAGCGTCTGTAAATCCAGGAATCGTTCCTCCTAAATCTTCAACAACAAGTTCTACTGGGGCTACTTCAGGATTAACTGGAGCAGCTGGTGCAGTAGGAATGGATTTATTAGAAAAAGCTCCTGAATTAATTGATGCAGGATTTCAATTATTTGGTGGGAGAAAAGCTGATATGACTGGAGCTGAATCTGCCGGAATGGGATTATTAGGTAGTATTTCTGGAAGTCTTTTAAAATCTGGAGATCCAACAATGATGGCTATTGGAGGACTAGGTTTAGCAGGAAAAGCTATAATGGAGTATGCTGGACCAACTTCTAAAAAACAAACTACTAAAAATTTGAATATTATTGGATATGATACAAGTATTTCTACAGGAGCAGATCAGAAAAAGTTAGCATGATTTGGAGCAAAAAAGAAAGTTAATAAAATAGATACTCAAACAGCAAAAGCTGATTATAGTAATCTTTTGAAATTTAATGCTTCAAATAAAGCCTTACAAGACCAACAAGCCGCAACTCAAGGAACACAAACAACAATTAATAAAAATTATCAACAATTAATGGGTTACTCTAAAAAAGGCGGAACTATTAATCCTGCAAAGTTAAGAGAAATAGTTTTAAAGGTTAAACAACCTGAAATAGTTGAACCTGAAATTGAAAAATTTGCCAATGGTGGAAAAATTCAAAATGTAATTCCTGATGGAGCATTACATGCACACAAACATCATTTAAGTGAAGAAATTGCTGAATTTGTAACAGATAAAGGAATTCCTGTGGTAACAATAGCTGAAGCTGGTGAGATTTTAATTGATGACGACGGAAAAGAAATACTTGCCAAGGGTGGAGAAATTACCCAGCATGCTGAAATTGAACGAGAAGAGATAATCTTCTCTAAACCTACTACTAACCAACTTGAGATGTATTTTAAACAATACAATGAGGCTGGGACTGACGAAGAAAAGAATAGGTTGCTCTTAGAGTGTGGAAAATTTTTAACTTCAGAAATATTAGAAAACACAATTGATAATACAGGAAAATTATTAAATGAAACCGCTACTACCTAAAAAACAAACCATACCTACTGATAAAATACAATCTATTATTTCTAAATATAAAGTAGGTGGAAAAATGACTACAGATATGCCATGTGCAGAAGCAGATACTCAATTAGGAACTCTATTTTTAAAAATGTTATGAGTTAGAGATCAAGCCCATATTTTTCATTGACAAACACCTTTAAATGCTCAACATATTCTTTTGGGAGAATTTTATGATTCTTACTTAGAAGAGTTGGATGAATTAGCTGAGGGGATTTTTGGACAAAGTGGAAAAACCTTTACATTAGGAAAAGGTAAAATTGATTTAATGGATTACTCACCAGATAATGTAAATATCATGCTAAATAAGGCATCTGATATATTTCAAAATGAGTTTCCTATGCAATTTCCAGACACACCTTTAAACCTTGGGTTATATCATACAGTAGGAGATATTCTTGAACTTATAAATAAAACAAAATATTTAAATTCTCAGAAATAATGAAATATAAAATACCAATACATAAACAAGGTTCTGGTATTCATATTAATCCTGAAAATAAAGGAAAATTTACTGATTATTGTGGAGGTAAAGTAACTAATGCTTGTATTATAAAAGGAAAAAATAGTAAAAATCCATTAACTAGGAAAAGAGCTATTTTCGCTCAAAATAGCAGAGCTTGGAAACACAGTAATGGAGGAAATATTAATTATAATATAAGTAAAATTATAGAACAATGAAAGAGATAAAAATTAGAATCTCAGGAAAAGAATACGAAGTAAAGTTAGCAGAAACAGAAGAACAACAAGAACAAGGACTTCAAAATGTTCAAAATCTTGAAAATAATAAAGGTATGCTATTTTTATTTGACGAAGAAGATGATGTATGATTTTGGATGAAAGATACATTAATTCCTTTAGATATAATTTTTATAAATGAAGATTTGGAGGTAGTCAAAGTTGAAAAAGGTTATCCCAATTCTGAAGAAATTATTGAGGGTGTTGCTGCCTATGTATTAGAAGTAAACCAAAATTCTGGAATAAAGATAGGAGATGAATTAGAGTTTTCTCCAAATAAAACTATTAATAAAATGCTAGTTTTAGGCAGTAATGGGGAAGTTCAGATGGAGTTAGAGAGTGGTGAAAGAATATTTTCTAGACCACATACAAAAACTTTAATTAAGTTTGCAAAAAAAGCAGCTAGTACTGAAAAGGATAATGATTATAGAGCTTTAGGTAAAAGAGTATTTAAATTTTTAAAGGTGCAGTCAGAAACAGCACCTGAACATGTACAATTAAAAAAATAGTTAATTTAAAATGAAACTTACAAGAAAATTTCAAACAGGTGGAGAAATGGCTCCTGTAGATCAAACAGCTCAAGGAGCACCAACTGGAGGAAGTCCAGAAGAACAATTAGCAGCAATGGCACAGCAAGTTATTTCTCAGTTAGGCCCGGAAGCAGCAGCTATATTGGCACAGATGATTATGGAAATGTTACAACAACCAGCACCGTCCGAAGCTCCTGTCTATGCTAAAAAAGGTGGAAAATTAGTAATGGTACGCAAGTAAGCTACCTTAAAAGGGAGGCAGGAATCTGTTTCCCTTTTATTGTTTAATTAAAATAAAATTAACATATATGGCACTGATAAAGAAATTTCAATCTGGAGGAAAAACTCCTGATTTAAATGATTCTCTATCTCGTGAATTGGCTAAATATAAACTCTCTCCTGATGTAGAAACACAAGTTAGGGGAGAATTAGGTAAAATTAGAGATTTTATAGCACAAGGAGAGGGGAGAGAATTAAAAATTGACGATGTTACAGGGCAGTGAGAAATAAAGGGTCCTGGAGCAGAACAGTTTAAAGGAAGTCTAGAAAAAATTAAATCTGGATTTTTGACTGGAAAAATGAAACCTAAAACTGTTGAGCAAATGAGAAATATTGCAGCATCTGTTTATGGGGCTGTGACAAAACAATCAGCTGTTAATAATACTACAAATGTTACTGAGACTAGTACTAAACCAACAATTTCTTTATTCAAAAATCTGGGAGACTACACAGTAAATGAATTTTATGGGGGAGAAGGTAATTTTGGTAGAGCTTTTTCTGAACTGAAAACTGATGAGGATAGAAAAGCTCAAATACTAAAAATATTAGATAAGGGAGTTTCTGAATATATTCAAAAAGCAGAACAATATAATAACGAAGCTGATTATAATGACTTAACTAAAGCTCAAGAAATGAAAGCAGCAATTACTTCTGGTAATTGAGATGATATTATCCAAAAATCTTATGATTTAAAGTGAGATTTAGGAAGTTTATTACTTAGTCCAGAAGATAAACTTAATATAAAAGCTGAAGAAGAACAAGAAGCTGCTATTCAAAAGCAAGAACAAGCTAAATTGGCAGTGCAAGATTTAATTAATAGTGGACTCTCAGAAGAAATTGCTACAAATATTATACAAGGAGGATATTCTCCTGGTTCATTTAGAAATCTTAGAATTGGAGGTAGAGATATTACTTCACAATTTGAAGAATACTTAAAATCTAGAAATGCAAGAGTATATACTAAAAATGGTAAACATTTTATATTTGATTCAAATTTCCAACCTTTACAAGAGACTGGAGAAAGTTTTCATATTTTCAATCCATTATCTGGATTAGCATTTACTCAAGATGACTCGGGAATAAAATTTATTCCATCTAAATTTGATATTTCCAGTTTAGAAGGAAAAGAACTTAATATAGAAGGATTAGGAGAGAATAAAGCATACACTTTTGAAGGTGGTAAAAAAATAGATATAATGAATCCTAAAGGAGTTAAAATTGGAGAATATAAAAGACAGCCTGACGGAACTTATAAAAATGATGCAGGAGATGCTTTACCTGGAATTATTAAAGGTTTAGGTTCAACTAGATTAGTTATTGATAGGTATAATTTAGGACAAATGTTTCCTAATATAAAAGCTAAACAGAATAATATTAGTCCTGAAGTAGCATTACAAATTTTAGAATCTGCAACTCAATTCGATTCAAATACAGAAAGTGCTTTTCAAAGTTTACTCTTTGACTTACAAAATGGAAGACTTGATTCTAACCCAATTTTAAGAGAACAAGTAAAAGATAAATTGGGATATTTTTATCAAAGACAATTTCCAGATAAACCTGCAAGTCTTAAAAATGGAGGAATATTATTTGCTAAAAAAGGAGCATGGGCTGAATATAAGAAAAAATTTGAATCTAATAGTAATACTTCAGAAAGTTCTGACAAGCCATTAAAAGATGTGCGGGGTACTTGAAAAGGTATGACTTCTGAAGAAAAAATTACATCTGGAATTGAAATTGGAGCAGCAGCAATGTCTTTAGCTCCTGGATTAGTTGGTGTTGGTGGAGCTGCTACAAGTTTTGGAATTGATCTAGTACGAGATTTAAAAGATGGAAAAGTGGATAATTGAGGTACTCATTTATTAAATGCCGCATTCGTTCCGTTATCGTTTTTTGGGTTAGGAGGCACTAAATTAGCTATAAAAGGAGCGAAGGCTGTAGACACTGCAATGGATTTATCTAAATTGGCTAAAAAAGCTACAAAACTTGTAGAATCTTCTACAGATGGAAGTAAAGCTGCAGTAAAAGCTGTAGAAACTTTCGCAGAAACAAATAAAGGACTCAAAACCTTAGTTGAACTTAAAAATGCTGCTAAACAAGCAGAAAATGCTGCAGAATTATCTAGAGGAATTGATTTAATAGAAAAAGCATCGAATGCTTCATCTAAAGTATTAGGAAGTACTAGAATAGGTGCTTTAGCTAAATCTATTAATGGTTCTGTTAAATCGGATAAAATTCTTAAAGGCGCACTGAATACTACAAGAGCTGCAATTATTGCTCCTGGAGTTGTTTCTGGTGCAAATACAGTAAAGACTGGATTAACTGAAGGGTGGGAATATACTAGACCAGACCAAATTAAAAATGCTGTAATGGCAGGAGTAGTTGGTACTAATTGAATAAAAGATATAGATACTTTAAGGGCTATTAAAAGTCAATCTTTAAAAACTGCTGGGACAGAAGGAAAAACTACAGTTAATTTAGGTGGTCAAGATATAGAATTAAAAACTGATATAAATATTCCTAAATTAAAAGATAGTAAATGGTGAAATAAAAAATCTAAAATAACTGATGAAAATGAAAAAGTAGTTAAAGATTTTAGGGATAAAGTAAAGAGAGCTATAAATGATGAGGGAATAAAATTGTCTGATGAACAAGTAAAAGCTATAGATACATTAACTCCAGAAAAAGTAGGAAAAACTTTAGGAACTAAAGGTAAGGCTACTTATACTTTAGGAGATTCTCCACAATGGGTTAGTAAAAATCCATCTCTCGATGCTAGAGACTATGAAATAGCTAAAAAGTATATAAAAATTGTGCCAAAAGAAACAGTTAAAGAGACTACAAAAACTATTACTAAAGAAGCACCTAAAGTTGAAGAAACTAAAAAAGTAGTTAAAGAAAAAGTTAAAAAACAAATGAAAACTACAATAAAAAAACAACCTAAAAAAGCTCCAAAAGGTAGAAAAAAAGAAACAGATAGTACTGGACAAACAACTATTCCATTTAAAAAACAAGGAGGAATTTTAAAAGCTAGTAGAGGTGCTACTGTAGTTCCTGGACAAGGAATTATGCAACAGGAATGATTTAAAAATTTTGGAGAAGGAATTGGAAATTATATAAATCCAACAAGTATAGCTAATCTCGGAATGTATGCTTCAACAGTAGGAACTAATAGAGAAGCTGCAAGATTACAAAAAGAAGCAGCATTAGCTGGAATTACTAAAATGTCTGGAATTTCTCCAACTAAATTAAGTACGGCTTCAGTATTTTTACCACAAGCTGAAAAAGCTGCTGCAACTATAACTTCTAAAACTGGAAGAATGGCTAAAGCTACTACAGATATTGATAAAGGAAATGCAGTACAATTAGAGGGTGTTTTAAAAGCTACTGAATCTAGAGAGAAAGGAATGCAAATGGATCAACAAAGATTAGATGCTATAAAAAATCAACAATTAAATGAAAATGCAAGAGTACAAGCTTTCAATCAACAGGTAAATGCTCAAAATAAAGCATCTGTTGCTAAGGCTGCTCAATCTATTCCTTTAATAGAATCTAATAGATTATTAGCAAATAATGCAGCTACACAAAATATGATTCATTCAATAGTAAAAAATGCATCTGCAGAAGAGTATAAAAATGCATCTGCCGAAGTAGAACGTTTACAAAATTCACCAGAAATGAAAGAATTACAAGAGAAAGCTAAACTTATTTATTCTAAAGATAGAGAGAATTATTGGAGAAAATTATATGAAGAAAATAAATCTAAATTACTTCCAAAATCTGGAGAATACACAGTTTCATTCGAAAATTCAGATTTTTATAAAAAATGACAATCTGAAAAAGATGCATTAAAAAATAGAGCAGAGTTAATAAATACTCCTTATTTAGAAGCTATACGTAAAGCTCAGTCAGCACAACACCGTTGAATGCTGGGTATGAAAAAAGGAGGTTCATTAACTAAAGCTGAACGTTCTGAATTACAACGTGAGAATGCACAGTATAAACAAAAATTAAAGGAATTAGAATTATTCTATAAATCAATAATGCATAATAATGATATGTTGCAAAAAGCTTTAATTAAAGTATTTAAATAATATGAAATTTAAAATTAACAAATATCAGCAGGGTGGAATGGCAACATTCCATCCTATTCTTTCTTCTCCACCAGTTAGAAATACTAATCAACAATCTACAACTACAACTAAAGAAGCCGAAGTTGAAAATGAATTATTAGACAAAGAAACTTATAAAATTTTAATGAATGAAGGCGGATTATCTAATGATGTTAACCAGTGGGTAGATGAATTAGTTACTCTGAGCAGCTCTAATGATTTTCCTTTTTTACAAGGTGATAATATTTCAAATGCCGCTCAAAAAATAAAAAGATTAAATGAAGTCGTTATCAATAAACAACTTTGAACAGAGGCTATTAATATAGCAGAGAAGCAAGGAGGATTAAATGAAGTAGCAGTTGGCACAAATGGGGAGTTATTTGTTCGAGATAAAGATGCAAAATTAAAAGCTATATCTATGTCAGAATATGCTAAAAATAAAGACAAATATAATCCACTAACTTTTTATGATTTAATGATAGAAAGAAACGACAATCCCAATTTAGCTTTTAATAATAGTATATTTTCTGTATCATCAACTGCTATTGGAACTAATAAAATTATTAGTAATATATCACAATTGGTTGATAAAGTTGGAAGTTATACTCAAACAATTACTCAAACCTATGGTGATAAAGATTTAGAAAGAAAAGCTCAAATGCTAGCTGCTAATATAACAGGTAGACAACCTACTCAAAATGAGTTAGAGGCTTTAGGTAAATTACAAACAATTATTAGTTCTCCGTCAAGTTATAATGAAGTAAAAGAAAGTTCTAAAAACTCAGAAAAATATTTAAACTCAGCTTTAACTTATATTTGGACATCCCTAAGTAGGGAAGAGCAATTAAAATTATCTGCAGTTGCTACCATGAGTGGTATAAATAATCCTAAAGAATTTATTTTTAATATGCTTAAGTCTAATAAAGATGAAAGTTTTGAATTAGATATTCAGCCTGTAACAGCCGAAAAAGCTATGGGAGTTAACACTTCTGAAAATAAGACTAAAACTATAGCATTATCACCTCAAGAATTAGCACATATGGATAGATTATATCAACCGGGAATGACTTATACAATGAATAGTCCCAGTGCAAATACTAAATTAGATATGACTGCTACTTTTATAGGTCCTTTGTTTAATTTAAAAAATGGAGAAGTAATACAAGGCACTGTTTTAACAGATATTATAGAACAAGGAAATTATGCTTCAATTGTAGATCCAAATCAAGCTTACATCGGAAATGTAAAAATAGATCCTCTCCAAATGCCTGAATTGGCTTATACAGGAGGAGATGTTGCAAAAGTATATGTTCCAACAAAAAATGGAGTTCCTGATTTTGCTCAAATGGATAGATTCAATGATGCATACCAAGTTTTTAGTATAAATAAAGATAAGTGGACTAAACAACAGGCGGAGGAGTACTTCAAAACAGCAGGATTTTCAGGAATTAGAATAGAAGAAATTGCAGGAAAAGACGGGAAAATTTCTAAAGTTATTGCAGAAAATTCAGCAGTAAAACCATTTTTATCACTTCCTGTTATAACGAATTCTGCTTCTGAATTATCAGATATTCCTTGAATGGTTAAAATGTTAGGAGATGAGAAAGATATAGCAGAACAATTAATGGAAAAAGTGTTTAGCTTTACTTCTGGAACAGGGAAAAATGCAAAGACTATATCTAGAATGCCTAGCAAGTTTTTATCATTAGAAACTCCATATAAAGGAAATGTACTCATAGCATATAGACCAGAAGCTACTGCTATTATTAGTTCAATGCAGGGAAATTTAGTGGGAACTGCACCAACTGAAACAGATGTATATAGAAATTTAAATTACAGTTCAAGAAATTACAGTCCAGGTTCAATAAATGCATCTGCTGGAGTTTTATAAAATAAAATTATTATGAACATATCAAAACCAAATGATATATTAGTTGCTACATTAAATAACCCCTCTCTTACTTCGTATGATTTAATTTCTAACAATATTAATGGAGAAAACACTTCATTCTTCACAAAGGATGATTATAAACAAAGTGATTTTGTTAAAAGTAAATTTACAAAGGAAGATGGGGAGTTTGATGATTTAGCATTTGATAATGCCTATAAAATAGCTCAACAAAAGTATTTAGAGCTAACAGATGAACAATATTTTAAAGATTTGGACAAAATTGCATACAGTCCATTTGATATTACAAGACCTGAATTTGCAAAAACTTTTTCTGTAGCTAGTACTACTGAATTAGATAATAATCCATTTAAAGTTCTCAAAGGATGGACAGGAGTGGGTTCTATTGACCAAAATCCTTTATCATATAGAGAACTTGCTCAAAAAGGAAAGATTTTTGACCCTGAAACTAATACTTGGCTTGATAAATCAATCAATGATTTAGGATTACTTGATAAATTTTTCGGAGATACTTATGTTTATGCTCAATGGGATGATGATGGAGTACATCAAGATCCAATCTCAGGATTAGAGGTACAACATAAAAAAGGAGAATGGAAGTTTGATGATAATGGTAATTTATACGTTGAAAGACTTGCTGGGAGAGAAATTTACGGAAAACAAGTAGTTAATCCTACAGATGTTCTTACTGATGATGGTAGCATTTTTAATAAATTTGATTTTATGGATTCAGATAGTAGAGAAAAATCTCTAACCGGAACTGCTTTTAAAATTGCTGCTGAAATTGCACCATTTTTAATTCCTAACTTTGGAGTAGGTAAATTAGCTGTATCTATACCACAAATTTATGGAGGAGTTAAGGCTGCTGTGGGAATGATGGGAGTATTACCTACTTTATATAAATCAATTGAAGGTATATTAGTTGGAGACCAAGAAACTGCATTGACCCAAGAAGCAACTCAATTAGAAGGTTGAATGTCTAAATTTAACCAAAGAAGTACTTCTGATGAAGCTGCAGGAAAATTATTTTCTGTAGAAGGTATGTCATCAATGGTTGTTGATATATTTAGTCAAATTTATGAACAAAGAGCTGCAGCTAGTTTGTCTAAACTATTCTATAAAGCAGATGCTAAAGTAAATAAAAAAGCTGTTGAATTAGGACAAAAAATCAATCAAGAATTACTTCAGGAAGCATTAGAAGGTAAAATTGATATTAAAGATATTGGAAAATTGTCTCAAATGGCAATGGGTAAAATTCCAGAACTAAAATCTCTTATGGAAGCTCAAAGTCAGATGTCAAAAGCATTATCTCTTGGATATATGGCACTTACATCTACTGCTGATATTTACGGGGAAGCGTTAGAAAGTGGTTATGGAAGAAGAGTTGCTGGAGTTGCAGCATTAGCTGCTGCTGCAGGACAATATGGAGTTATGGCAAATAATGAACTCGGGACTTGGTTTTTAGATAAAACTACAGGATACAATATAGAATCCAATCGAGCGATGATGAAAAAAGCAATTACTCCTTGATTAGATGAAATTAAAGAAGGATTTTCTACTTATGCTAAAGAAGGAGCTGTTGTTGGAAAAAATAAATTGGCAGGAACGCTCGGAAAAATTAAGAACTCGATAAATTCAGTATTTACTACCCCTTCTTCATTAATTGAGGGAATGTGGAAACATTCAATAGTAGAAGGTATTGAAGAAGTAACTGAGCAGGCAGTTTTAGATGCTACAAAAGGAATTGTAGATGTGGCTTCATATTTAGGCTTAACAGAAAAAAAAGGTTCATTCGGTGGATGGCAAAATGTATTCAGTCAGCAAGGATTAGAGAACTACCTTGCAAATTTTGTAGGTGGTATTGTAGGTGGAGGATTATTTGAATTTCATCGTTCAAAGATAGCGCCTTGGCTTGATCCTAGTATGGTTTCTAATGAAACTCAAAAGAATATATATGAATTAGTATCAGCTGGACATGGAAAGGATTTGATTGAAATTATAAACAAAATAAGACCGTCATTAGGAAATAAATACATAACTCCAGTCAATACTGATGGTTCGTTTCAAGAAGCAAAAGAAGGAAACATCTCACAAGCTGATTTAATTGCTGATAAAGCAATTGAAATGATAAACAATGTTGAAGGAATTCTTAACAATTACGGATTAATACAATCTGATGAAGACATTGTCAGAAAAGCAATTAGAGATGAAATTATAATAAAAGATTTATTAAAATCAAGAGAAGAAGGAAAACAGGTTGGACTTGAAGGATTAGTACTTAAAGATTTTAAAGATACAGGTAAACAGATTTTAAATATTCAAAGTCAATTAAACAATTTACCTGATATTGAGGAAAATGTCCAGAATAGAAAAAATCTTGAGAAAGAATTAAAAATCTATGTTGATAAGTTAAATGATATACAAGAAGGAAAGTATGGAATAAAATACTTCCGATTAGCTGAGGCTTATCTTAATAAAGACATCTTCGAGCCACTATTAAAAATTTCAAAAAATCAATATACAAAAGAAAAATACGGAGAAGAGTATTGGAATTTACCTGATACAGGATTAGGAATTACTAAAGAACGTATTGATAAGGACTGAAAAGAATTTATTGATTCTAAAGATTTGTTAAGTGATTTAGAAACAGCTGAGGCAGTGTTTGCAGAAGTGGCGAAACAGATAAACAAACCTCTTGTTGATTATGCTAAAAATTATAATGCAGAGAGAAAAAGAACATTCAATTTAATTCTTGATCTAAAATCTACTTTTGATTTATTTAAAAATTCATCTGATCCAGAAGCACAAAAAGCTGCAATGCAACAATATGTTGAAATAAATAATATGCTTGAAAAATCAGGTATTGTTGCTCCTTGGGATGTATACTACAATGATTTATATGAGAAATTGTCAAGTATTAATTTCATAAAAAAGATTTCAGGATATGATGAACAAGGAAATGCTACACAAGAAAATTTTACAGATGAAGAATTAGATACTGTTATAGAAGAAGGAGTTACTAAAAGGGACATTATAAAAAATGTTATACAAAAATCATTTGGAAATTTTCCATTGAATCCATTCGCATTAAAACAAATCATTCCTCAAATTAATCAAAGCATAGATTCCTCTAATAAAGAGACTCTTAGAAAAATTCAAGAATTATCAACTAAAGAAACTCTAACTGAAGAAGAAAAACTAAAAATTGAAGAATTACAAAATTCTCTAATTGATTTCAAGATTGGTTCAATTGAAGATACTGATGAAGCAAGAGAAAAGATTTTTATGTTTGAGGGTGAACTAGAGCAACTAATTCAAGATTCTGGAAAAACAAGGGAACAATTTTTAGCGTATAAAAACTTATCTAATCCTGATTTATACAAAAACACTTTTGATACCTATTTAGCTCCTTTTGGAGTTTCAAACGTAAATGATTTATCAATTGAACAATATAGGCAATTTGTTGAATCAATAATTAATTCTGAGCTGTATTATGACATAAATACTAAAATTTCAAAAATCTCTGAAAATATAACTGAAGTTTTATCAGATAATCAAAACAAACTTTCAAATCCTGACTTGTCAGAAGAGGAGTTTGTAAAAATTAAAGAATCAATGTCGGCATTTTTTGATATTGTTGAAAAAGAAATAAATCAGAATGCAATGCTTGCTAATGACCCAATATATGCTAATTTGTTAAAACAGGAGGCAAATTTAAGAAAGAAACTTGAATCTGATATTGAAAGTTTAGAACCTGAGATTTTTAAATATGACAATTACGAACTTCCGTTATTGATTGAGTTTATAAAACAGGGTTCAGTTGATAAAGAGGTTTTCTTGGAAGCTGAGAAATTGTTTAATTTTGAAAAATACAAATTGATAAGTGATATATTTGGAGAGTTTGAGGGGGTTACATGGGAGAATTTTGAAAAAATTATAGAGGGATTTGAAAATTTTGCTAGAGAATATGAAGAAGTTTGAAGTGAGTTAGAATCATCAGGAGAAGATTTAAATGAATATTCTATAAAAGATTTGATAAATCATGCTAAAGATACACTATTTATAAATGAAGAATTTTTACAATTTGTGCAAAACAATGCAGAAAAATTCAAGATTGCTTCAGGATTACATACGGTAGCTACTTCATCAATACTTGAAATCTACAAATCACAATCATTAAAACTCCAAACTTTAAAAAATTTCCAAGATTTAGTTAATAAAGGTATAGACTTAAAAGTTAATCCATTATACGATTTTGTTAGAAATTTTGTATTATCTTTGGACTCAAATCCAAATAGTAAAGTCAACAAAATTTTTGAAATACTTCAGAGAGAGGAAAATATTTTAAAATCTGGTTCGAATATAAACAATTTCATGTCAGATGGAATACGTCAACAAGATATAGAGCAAGCTATTAACTACCTTAAGATAATTAAAGGGGTTTCTATGGCGATGTCTACTACTACGTTAAATTATGGCAATCCTTATGGTTATATTCAGGCAATTAAAAATTATGCTGAACGTATGGGAGTCACTGATGATTTAGCTAGTCTTGAAACAATTACTTCTGATGTGGCAACAATTACTTCGAAAGACTTGGATTTATTAATTAATAAATTGGAATTTTACAAAGATTTTGCAAATTTCAATCTTGGTAAAATGCGTCTCGAACAAGAAATTATACGTAAAAAAGTAACAAATATATTACTTGATAACTGGATAGAATGATCTAAGAAAATGGACCCAAATTTCTTCCCTCTTGAGTCAATAAAAGAGATCCTAGCATCAACTGAATCAAATGATAGAAAATTATTATTGATTGAGAATCTAATTTTTGATTCATCAGTTAATAGGAAGTCAGAAGTATTTGAAGTCTTTTTAAAATCACTTGAAGGAGTAAGTTCAGATGACTTTACAATCATCGATAAAGAAATCAAAAGTTTCAAGAATTGGGACTTGGCAATATATATGGCTTCAATTATTGGTATGCGTTCAGAAGATTTTTATTTAAGGAGTAAGGATACAATTACGAATAAATTTAGTAAGTCACCATTCTTTACTCAAGAATTTGTAGTTAGAACTGCAGTTGCACACACTATGAACCCTGAATTATTTGAGAAAATTTATGAATTACATCCTAATACAAGTAAGATTGATGCAAGTTTCATAACAATGATTTTAGGTGGTGCTGGGACAGGAAAAACAACAGCTGGATTCGGAATCATACTTGATACTTTTAGACAATCTAATACTAATACGAATCTGTGATATGCTGCTCCAACTGACAACGTAAGAGATAATTTAAAACGTTCTTTAGAAGAATCTGTTAAGTTGGATCAAGTTACAGCTACAGGATTGATAAAATCAGAATTATTTGAAAAATTGGGAATTAATGATTTAGTTAAACAAATTGAATATGAAACTCAAAATCTAGAGAATTCTTCAGTTGATAAAAAATACGTTGCTTTAACAAATGATAAATCTTTTGTTATAACCGATGAATTAAAATCTAATGAATGATTGGCAGAAATTGATGAAGAAAAATTTAAAAATCTTCCTAATATGTTATACATTGATGAAATTTCTCACTTTACCAGCACTGAAATCTACCTTTTAAATGCAATTTCAAAATATTCTTTTGAAAATACTAATTATCCTTTTATGAAAATAATTGCTGCTGGTGATCCTAATCAATTAGGTGCTTTAAGTAAGGTTAATTTAGGAGGTGTAGACTCATATTTTGCTTTGAATATAAACAATACGAATGCAATTTTTGGTCCAAGACTTCAAGCTAGTATACGTTCTTCAAATTCTCAAAAGAGATTAAATGAGGATAGAATGAAACGTTTAACTGAAAAAATTGATAAAATTTTCAAAGAGTCCGATAAAAGTTTGGGATATGGAGAAGCAGAAGCATCTACTACAGCATATCTTCAAACTACTGCAGAATTAAATACTTTGTCTTACTATGAAGACGAGGAATCGATAAATGGAGAAAAAATTGTTCCATCACTAACAAAGGATGATTTAAGTAAGATTGCAAATGCAATTTCTAAAGATTCAAAAATAATTCTTGGGATTATTACAGAAGATGGAAATTTACCGGAAGGATGGGCTGCAATGCTTGCAGATTTAGGAATTACTAATCCAGGAGATTCTAAAAATATTCGTTTGTTTACTCCTAAAAATGTCCAAGGTAGTGAAGTAGACTATGTGATTTTTGATCCAAAAATTGTTAATTTATATGATAAAAGTAGGGATGTTTTAAAAGGAATTTACACATTATTATCTAGATCTAAACATGGAACACTTATTGTAGACTCTGAAGGGATTATGGGTAAATTCTACATATTTAATGGAAAGAAGGATACAATTCAATCTAAATTTGACCCTCTTACTGATAAAGTAAATCAAGAGGCAAGGGAAAGAAGACTTGAAGATATAACCAAACTAATCGGATTAACTGCTAAATTATCAAAATATGCTGACTTTAAATGAAGGAATGGTGTAAATGTAGAAGAAGAAAACGATTCTCACTTTGTAACAAATACTGTTGAGTTACCAAAAGACACAATTCCAAAACCACTAACTCCTGCAGAAGAAGATGCTGCAATAAAATCTGATTTTAAAACTCTGTGGTATAGTTTTTATTTAAATCCATCAGCAAAAGTTAATCAAACAGAAGAAACAATAACAGTTGTTCCAGGAGCTCCTAAATTTGATTTAAATGGTATTTCTAACGTTGGGCCTGATAAATATGAAAAGATAATTCAAAGTTGAGCAAATTTACAGAAGAAGTTAATTCATAATTTAGAAGGTTCAAAAAGAGGTGAAGTTCAATCAAAAGATATAGAAATGGTTCGAAGTTCTGACTATATTGATTACTTCAGACATATTTTTGAAGGAGTGGATGTAGGAGATAATGTTAAAATTGAGTATCTTGTTACAGTATCTAAATATAAAAAAGATTTAAATGATCCAATAAAGAAAATCAATTTTGATACAACTAAAACATTAAAAGATGGAGATTTATTCTTCAATATAACTGCAAAACTAAATTTTAAAGGAAAACTTCATTATGTAAGTCTTGCGTCATTTTCTAAACTTGACAAATTAATTGAAAAAAGTAAAGAGTTTGATGTAAATATTGAAGAATTAGTAAAGAATAAAATAAAAGAATTAGAAGAAGCATTAAAAACTGCAAATGTTTTAGAGCTTGATATAAATCTCGATTCTCTTGAATTTAGCACATCAACTGTTTTTGTAGAAAAAACTAAAGAAGGAAAAGAATTAAAGTCTCAAAATACACTTTCAAATCTTAGAAAAAATTTCCCAGGACTGAAATTTTCTGAAATTAGATTTTATCCTGGAAGAGAAGATGAATTTTTTGAATTAATCAGAAAGTACACATTTAAGAAAGAGAGAGAATTTACTGAAGAGGGCAAGAGAAAATACTTCGAGAATCTTAGAAATAAAGCTTATATAGTTGTTTCTTATGATGATGATTTGGATGGAGATTCTGAAAGTTTAACTACAAAGGCTCAATTAGTTCCAATCAGCTCTGATTCTCGAGGAGTTGATGTACTAATTGATGAAGTAAATAAATTATTAGATGAAAGAGCTCAAACAATTTTCGGGTTAAAGAAAGAAGGTAAAGAAGCTAAAATTACTCCAGAATTAAATGCAAAAACAGAGGTACTTTTAAATAGATCAGATATAGTTGATGTTCTTATATTATGAGGAAAAACTGCTTATGGTAACGGAACATTACTTGATTTATTAGAATCTGATATTGAATTTACTGTTGCTAATGAATTAGAAAAAACAAAAACTTCAGTGTTTAAAATATTTTCTGGATTTAGACAAACTAGTTCAGCTGCAGAGGGTAAATTGAGAGATGTTCTTGATATAGTAAAAAAAGAACTAAAATCCAGCAATGGGAAAGTGAGTGAAAATACTAAAAAAAATATTGTTGCAAAATTAAGAGGACATAAACATTGGCATACAATGTTTTTCAATATTTTTGGTTATAAAAAATTAATTGCCCAATCTCAAGATAGGGAATTTCTAGAATTTGTTGTTAAAGATCAAATGTCTTTTGAAGAATGAAATGAATCAGAAGGCGGAAAAAGAATGGCAACAATTATTGAAAAATTACTAGAACCACTCAGAGGCGATAAAGCAAAAAAATTCTATTATTCTATACCAATTAAACCAAATGGTGACAGTTCTACATTCCTAGCAAATGAATTTATAAGTGGGCTAAGAGGATTTACTCCAGAATTCTTTGGTGATAAATTCTACATAAAATTATCTCCAGAAAGTGGAAGATTGTTTTTAAAATTTGAAGGATTTATTGATGCTAAAATTAAAGAAGTGTTAAATACATCTGAAAGTGAAGAATCTGAAAAGCTGAGATTAGTGGCAGAAGCTACTCAAAAAGCTGCTGATGAGGCTGTTAAAAAAGCCAAAGAAACAATAGAAGCTGCTGATGAGGCTATTAAAGAAGCCAAAGAAGTAGCAGAAGCTGCAGCCAAAAGAATAAAAGAAGAACAAGAAAGATTAAAAAATCAATCCAGCGGATTAGATTCTACTATTGATGAATTAATTAAATCATTCGGAGAGGATGTAAATCCTCAAGAAGTAAAAGATGCATTTAATTATTTCAAACCTACTATATCAACTCTTGTTAATGCAGATAGTAGTAATTTAGTAGAAGATTTTGTAAAATCAGAAGCGTTTGGATTTATGAATCCACAGCAACGTTTGAGGTTTATTTTTAATAAGTTGGTTGATTTAGGAGTAGATTCAAAACAAAATCCTATTATGTTAATTAGAGAGAAAGATGGGGCTTATATAGCACCTGCTAAAATACTTATTAAAAAATTAAATCCGATTTTAGGATTAACAACAGAAAATTCTGATGTAGATGCTACTTTAGAACAAATAAAAATATTATTCAAAAAATGTTAAAAATAAAAAATTATGAGTGTTTGTAAAATTGAGTACGTTGAAGGTATTCTGGAAACTATTGATAGTTTTTTGGACTATTCAACAACAGAAGGTTCAGATACATCCTTAGAAGCACTTAATCAATATGTTGGAGAAAAGTCCCCTGATTTATCAGGGGATTTTACTCTCAGCAGTTGATTAGTAGCTTATCCTGAAGAGTTTGGGGAAGAATTCAAATATAAAGTTGAATTATACGGTCTAGATATTAACCAATACTTAATAGGTATTGAGAATTCTACTCTTATTAATACGAAAAGTAATGTATCTCCAAATTTATCAACCATAGATACTTCTTACTTATTCCATACTCTTCCTATGGCTAGAAATATGTTTGAAGGATTTTCTACTGCTAAAATTGTTCAAAATATATTACTTGGAAGAAAAACTGCAACAACCTTTGTGTTTGATAATGAAACAGCTTCAAACAATCTTCACTTATTAAAGAAAGATCTATTCAATACATTACAAAACTTTATTTTGGATAAAAAACTCATTCCAGGATTTAAGAAGATTGAATTGTACGAAGAATCTGGAGATTTAACTGACTACAATCATTATATGTTAGTTTTAAATACAATAGATAATTACTTTTTCTCTGGTGATAATTTTAAAACAATCAATAGTGTTGCTGCAGGAAAAAAAGTCCCTATGTTACCAGATGATATAAACGCTAATCAAAATCTCTACAATGTTTACAATTCAGCAGTCTTGTTGTCTAATTTTGACACTGTATTATACGAATACTTCTCCATTATTGTTGATATTGACTTCAATTTATTTAATAATCTCAAAGGTAATTTATCAACTACTCCAAAGTATAAGATAAACATTGAGGGATTAAAAACAAAGTATTTTAAAACAGACGATCATAATTCAGAAAGCTCTGAATCAGCAGAGGTTAAATTAGTTAAAATGCTTGTGTCTACTATTCCGTATTTTAACAAAAAAGGAGAATATTTTGGACAATATATGAAAATGGATAATTTCTATTTATTTGCTGCTCAGATTTCAGATTTTGAATTATTATATGGAAATAAGTTAAGGAATAAAAAAAATTCTACATTTAAGTATTTTGTAACTAATCCAAAAGAAAGATTACTGTGGTATTTGGATGAAATTATCAGCGCAATTAATGGTGAGCCAGGTTCAATTCCTGAGTTAAAAGAAATATTTAGAGATTCATACGAATTTGCCATATCATTGAAAAAATACATTAAGGTTGAGAATATACTCAAAAAAGATGCGGATTCTAAAGGATTGTCTGTATTATCAATTTTTGGACAAATTGTAAACAATAACTATGGGGCAAACTATTCATCTTACACTGATAAGGGAAAACTTACAATTAGAAATGCATACAAAGTAAATTTTACTTCTATTGCATTACAGAATAGTATATTTAATCACTTCAAAAAAGTTGCCAATACAAAAATCTATGAAGCTGAAAAAGTAACTGAAGATTTGAATTTAATAATTAAAGATGAGGATGATGTTTTAAAATTAACAAAAAATCAAAAAGTATCCCTTGCTAAGTTTATAAAACCTAGACTAGGATTTACTCTATCATATATTGGAATACAGGATTTTATTGAAGCATGGGAAAAAGTAAATCCCAACAGAACAGAGCCAAAAGAAGGTGAGCCTAACAAACTAACTACTACATTCAAAACAGCACTGATTTCGTTTGTAACTAATACTCTAAAAACTAATCAAGAAGAAGTTGCAAAATTAAAGGATGATGTCTCTGAGAATGCAAAGGGAGACGTAGAAGTTGCAAATTATATTTCAGATGTTGTAAAAGATGGTATTTATAAAGCAATTGAAGAAGCTTACTTATTAAACTACCCGGTAGAACCAATTATGGTATTGGAAACTGCAGATAGAAACAAAATTCCAACATTTAAACTTGCAACTTTAACATATAAAGACACAGAGTTATTTGAACAGCAAAGAGAGCTTGAATCAAATCCTAACTATGGATATCAGAGCTTATTGTTAAAAGGAAGAGCAATTATTGGAACTGGTACAAAATTAGAACTTATAAATAAAGCTACTGAAAAATCAAAATCTGGTGCTAAATTTACTCCTGCAGAAAACTTCATGACTGATTTTCAAATCGGATTTTTAAAAGGATTGTCAGAAGAAAAGAAAGACAAAGTAACACCTACAACATTTGCAATACAAATTGGAGCATATTCTGACAAGAATACAATATTAACAAAAATTATTGATGCGTATTTTAGTGATGATCCTGAAAAGAAACCTATACTTCAAAGAAGTCAAGAAGAATTATTAGAATTATTTAGAGAGCAAAACTATACATATTACAAGTCATTATTAAAAAATCTATTTGCAGATTATGATACATTACTTGATTTAGGTATTGATGAAGATACATTTGAAGAAAATTTTGAAAAATACGTTGATTTGATAAATGGTAAATTGAGTGAAATCAATATTACTGATTTATCACTTGAAGCAACTAAATTAGGAATTAAATTAACACAAGAAGCAAGCTATTCTAAATATGGAAAGAGGATTGCATTAAATCAAACAATTCTTGACAACTACAGGATTTTTAAAGATAAAAAAGCATTCAAAAAGTTTGTTAAAAACGAAGAGGATTTTTTTATTGATAAGTTCAAAAAGAATTACAGAGAAGATAATAACACAAATAAAAATAAATTTTCATTTGTAGAAGATACAAACTTATCTAGGATTCTTGAATTAACTGGACTTACTAAAGAAGATTTTATACAAACCACAAAAGAGGGAGATGAAGATTCTGAAGATAAGTCAGAAAGAGGAAAACCTAAATACAATGCTTTAAAAATAAACGGAGAATTAAATCCTCTTATTAAAAAATGGTTATGAATTAATGCTTTATATAGAAATGAGTATTTATACTTATCTGCTAAAGGTGAATATATGCACCCTCACAAAGGAGATAAAAAAGGAGTTGTTTATAGAGGAAGTAATCCAAAAGTTGATTTTAATGCTTACAATCTAGAAAGAAGTTTGAGATTGGCTGCAATGAGTAAAAGAAATGTATTGTTTACAGCTACAATTGATGTTCCTGTTAGACAATCACAATATGGAATTCCTGAAAATATAAATATTGCTGCAATTGAAGACTATAAAGTTTATTTAGCAAATATTGCTGATGATAAAAAAGGTCAAGATGTTCACGATGGTTCTTCATTCATAAATTATGCATATAGTCGAATGGTTGATGCTTCTTATCCCCTCAAAGGATACAAAGGAACAAAAAAGCAATTTGGTACATTTGTCTCAGATTATGGAGTATTAATTAAAAAAGATGCTGAAAATGTTATTACTAACAAAAAAATTATCAATTCTTCTGCAGCTGAATTAAATCTTAGATATAAACAAGAGCAGATGTTAGGAATTGAGTTTTTAGAGAGTGATATTGAGAATTTTAAATTTGATGAAAAATTTAACAATCAGTATTTTTTCAATGAAGGCGGGGTTAATTATAAAATTAATTCATTGCAATTGACTCCTTTTGTTGAAGGAACTACCGATCAATTCATAAAAACTCCTCAGTTACTGGCTACAATGACTGTTTTCAAGAAGATAGGTAATGATTGAGATAGTGAACCAAAAATAATAAAACAACCAATTGAAAAACTGTATGATTTGTGAACTCTGTTTGGAGCAGAATATTCTACAGATTCAAATGGAGAATTTAATGAAGGTTCTAATGATTTATTGTATCAGGTAATAACAACTCCTGCATCTGATGGTACTTATCCTTTAAAAGACAAATTAATTCATGTGCTGTCAAATACTTCTGCACTGAAAGCTGGTGCAGTTAACGTAAATGATAAAGGATTGTGAAAAACCAATTCTCCTCTTGCATATGGAACATTTAAAAATAGATTTATTGGTCCACAGTTAGATGCTTCTCACGAAGCAGATGATTCTGAGATTAAAGAAATAACTCAAGTAATTTCTGCACTTGCTCAAAACTCTGATACATACGATTTATCACAAGAAGCATATAATGATATTGCAAATGTTATAAAAACTGCACTTGAACCATTTTTAAATAAACTTAATATTCAGGGAAATTTAGATCGAAATGAATTGTATAAATACATGTCAGAAAGATTTGTAAAAACAATTCTTCATTCTAAAGGAGATAATATTGCAAAAATACTTGTTCAATCATTCACTGAAGATAAGAATATTCCTTTTAGTAACCAAAACTTCTTTGTTCAATTTGTTCGTGATATCATAACTCGAATGAACAATGATTTTATAACTCGATACTATTCGGGAATGGGTGGAATTTTAATTCCTTCTCATGGTATAGTAAAACTTATTCATTTTGACGGAAAAACTGCTCAGTATGAAGATTTAGCAAAAGAAGCTTTAAGTCAACCTAGTCCTCATAATTTAAGTAATAGAGAAATTGTTGAACAATATATTCAGCAAAAATTGAGAGATGAAGAAATTTCAAGTGATATGCTTCAAATTGGAGATAGTTTTAAAGTTGAAGTAGAAAGACAAGTTAGGCCTGAAATAATTAAGATTTTAGAAGATAATCCTGAAATATACAATACAATTAAAACATTGTATCAAGAAGAATTAAACAATGATTTATATAAAGAAAGAGAAGATGTAGCAATTTCTCATATATTTGATAGATTTGTAAAATGAAATTATGGAAAAGAACTTCCTGAAGAAATTGATATTTCAAATTTCAATATATTTTCAGCAGAAGATGCTTTGTATAGAGATAGTCTTATAGATACAGACTTCCAAATTTATGAATTAGATTCTCCTGAAAAGTATTATTACTACAAAAAACAATTTGATGGTCAGAAAGTTTGAACTTCAAAAGCTACTCCAAGAGATTTAAAACCTACTGATGCTACTTGAACTAATAGTTTGGGAATTAGAAAATCATTGTGAGATTTAGATGGAGTAAGATTGCGTTATAAATTAAAAATTTGGCAAGATAAAAAAATAGTTGATTTAGAAGATTCTGATTATACTATACCTGAAAATTTTGCAAGATATATTACAAAAATTGATGATTTAAATTTACAATCAATTATTCAATCTAAAAATACTTCTGCCATAAAAATTATTGATAAAAAATTATTTAATCTAATTCAAAGAAGTCTTCAATTATTAGAAAAAGAATCGATAGAAATGACTTCTATGAATCCATTAACTGATTTCAATGAATATTTTAGTTTAGACGAAGAGGTTGACAATTTGGAAGATATTTTTGATGATGTTGTTAGTATATATAGAAACAAAGAAGATATTGTTACAATTTCTAATTATAACTTCCAACCAGCAGAGATGATTATGGGTAACATATATCAAACAGTTTTTGATATGAAAGCCACAGATTCTCTCTATGATGTAAAAAAACAAGGCCCTGATTTCTTTTTGAAAAAATTATTGAATAAGTTTGAAATAAAAGAAGAAGTAGATTTTGATTTAAAGTTAGAGGTAGATGGGTTAGAAAATCCTGTTTATATAAAATATGTTGACAAATTACCAGGAAATGATTCATCATTACCGTTTAGAATAGAGCATGTTACAGAAAATGGAACTATTGCTCAAAGATATGTTAGGAAAGGAAGAACTGGAGAAGATATATACAGATTGTATAATCCCCAAGAAATGAGAGCTAAATTAAAGGATGGAAAAGAGATAATTTATGTCAAAGCGTTTAATGTGGTTGGGAAAACTACTTTTCCAGAAAGAGATTTTGAAAAACATTTACAATACCTAATAAATTCGTTTGGAAATAATATAAAAGCAATTATTCCAGGAATGGTTACTTCTGACCAATTTTATAAAGCAAATAAAAAACATACCAAAGATCTTCATGTTCCATTAGCTTCTATTTCATATAAAGTATTTTCTAGATTCTATAATTACTATGCACCAGATATGCCAACTGTTGTTAACAAACAATGGTTTGATCAAAACAAATTGAGCATATTTGAAAACATCGCAAAAAAACAATATGCATCGTGAGAAAAATCACTAGATTTTATTGCTGCACGTATTCCTTCACAATCTATGCAATCATTTATGCCTATGCGAGTTGTAGGTTATACTGGAGACAATACCAATGATGTATATGTATCTGTGATGCAGATTTTATTGCAGGGCTCAGATTTCGACGTAGACAAGGCTTATATCCTTGGAACAGGTTTTAAAAACAATGGTATAATGGATCTTTGAACAAATGCTTTTAGATACACAACATCTGACCAATTAACAGCAATTGAGAAATTGCCTTTACCATCAAAAATCAAAATCGAGTCTTTAAATAAGGGATTAAATTTATCAGAGGAGTTTGCAAAATTTGTAGAATTAATTAAAGGAAAAGATATATCATACGATTTTGATGTTGAAACGATAAATCTGTTTAATAAAGTTATTCGGAAAGTGAACAAAGCTGGGATTTCTGAAGTTAATTTAGGAGATCCTCAAAACATGTTTTTAGAATCAGCTAGAATCTTTATTTCTACAATTAACAAACACAATGCTAATGAATCATATTTGAAATCTAAACATGCAATTAAAAATTCTGTTGTTTCTAGAATAAAAGGAATTATATCAGCACCTAGTAATCAATTACTTGCTAACATTCCAGTGGATGTTAAAGTATTTCATGATGCTGTGGATGATGTTAATAAGAGAAGGAGAGAAGGTAAACTTGTTCAAGGAATAGAAGAACTATTTGAATCTAATCCTGAATTAGCTAATGCTGTATATGAAGTTTTAGGATTTAAAAATGATTATAATGGAATTTCCATCGAATTAGGAAGAAGTGTTGATAGAGACTTCGGAAAAGTACAAAATATAATAGTATCCTATAACGGTAAGCCTATAACATCCCAAGACGGAGTTGCCGGTTTAGGAGAAATGAATATTGTTATTAAAGATGGAGAAATTATTGTTGGATTTATAAGATTACCAAAAGAATATCAAGGTAAAGGTTTAACTAAATATATTTATCAAGCAGTTGCAGATAAATTAGGACTTCCTATTGTAAATTCTAAATTAAAAGGATATAATCAATCTGAAAGTGGTGGTTATGTATGGAAAAATAGAACTTCATTTCAACCAAACCAAATAACCCCACAACAAAAACAACAAGCTCAACAACTTTATTCTCAATATGTAGAACAAACAGGTAAACAAGATATAGAAGGATTTACTAAATTTGTTAAAAAATCTGATAAATCTGATAAATCCCAAGAAATAATGTCACCGTACGATATGTTTTCTTACTACATACAACAAAGAGATGCTGCTGTAGGTAAAGAAGACGTAGGTATTGCTGCTAATGGATTAAAAGTGTTTTTTGCACTTAGTTCTTACTATAACAACTACTACGCAAATTCATTTGATCCAGAAAACGTTAGATTAAATTCAAAAACATTCAAAAAAGAATTTACTCTCACACTTAATGGAGAAAGAAAAGTGATGAATATTGTAGGATTGTCAGATGTTAGAATATCAAAAGCTCAAAAAGAAACATTGAAAAATGCCAAAACTGAAGGAGAGATTTTTAATAGTTTAGCTGCCCTAGCATTATCTGCTTTTACTTCCGCTGCAACTGATAATGCGAAAGAGCTTCTTATGGCTAAATTAAATGCAAATACTGATTTAGCTGCAATGCATATATATCTTATGATGTTAGGATTTACTCCTGAACAACTTGTAGAAATAATGACTTCTGATATAATTGAAGAATTAGTAGAAAAGTTGGAAGTAAATATGTTCTATGAAGATTCTAAAAATCCAGAGATGATATTAGGAAAAATGTTATCAAATGAAGAAGATCCACTTAAAAAAGCTGATATTCAGACTTATATTGATATATTTCAAGGAGGAAAAGAAATAACAATATTGTCTCGATTTTTAGCAGCTAACCAAAGAACTGCAGCAAATATTGATCAAATTTACAAATTTTTAAGTAATTTTGAAACTGCGATGTTTACAAGAGAGAATACTATTTTTGGTAATGATTTAAAGAAATTCAATGAATGAATGACTAAAAAAGACTCGAGAATTGAAGCTGTGCGTGAGAAAGCAGAAGAAGATTTAAATTCACTTGTTAAGCAAATAATTGCTGCAAATCCTCTCCTAAATGATGAAGATACAGAAAACATAAAACAATTTTTAGAAAAAGCAAGTAATGTTAAAGTATCTGCTATGGATACTAATGGACAACGTTATACTAAAACTGTAAGTATAATTGGTGGAAATTTTGATTTTAGGTACTATATAGACAGAAATACTGAAAATGATGAATATCGCAAGTTAACTCAAGAATATTATAATTTAATTAAGAATACTTTCAATGTTTTCGATGTAATTGAAACTGTACCTCACTTTAAGGAAATGATAAATGGAGTTATTGTTACACATCAAATATTGATGAATACAAGTTATAAATACAATTTCATTTACAATATCCTGAAAGATACTGTAAAAAACAATTTCAACCGGATAATTTCAAACGAACATATAAAGAATCAATTTGGAAATGATGCTCTTGCCCCTGTTATCAATGATGTTATAATACGAAAAGTACTTCCAGGATTAGATATGAGATTGAAATCTGCCTGATTAAAAAGTGAAAAATTGGATAAGTATTCATTCAATGTAACAGATTTACTAAGAACAGCTAATTCAGTTATGAAGGAACCTGGAGCTACAATAGATCCAATTCCTGAAATTTATATATACACAAATGACAATGCTTGAAAAGTAAGGGAAGAAGATTTTAAAAATAAGCCTGATGGAATCAAACTTGTAAAATTAGATGATACAGAGGATACTGTGATTAATTTAAAAACTAATCATGGAATCGCATCATTCAAAAGAATTATGGAAACATTAATTCTACCAATTTTACAAGATAAATCTTCAGAATTTGCTGATAGTTTAAAAGTTCAATTACGTGGAAATGTTTTAGGACTAAAGAGTGGTATGATTATGTCTACTCATTCATTAGGAAATATGGCAAATCCTGTTTCAAGAGATAAAGCTCAAAAGTTAATTCGTTCGTTTAATTTATTAGATATTAACCTCGAAACTAAAGGGTTAATTAAAAATGATGTAGGTACTGAATTAAAGTGAAGAGATTTGTTCTATATGTACAATTTGTTTGTAAACAATGAAAGATACGGAGGGACTACCCTTACTCCATTGTTTGAAGATTATATGAAAGAACAAGACTCAGTAGGATTTGATTATATTAGCTTCTCTTCAAAAATGGATTCTGGAGAAATCAATTTGTTGGATATAAATGAGATTTTAAAAGATTCTGCTGAATACCAAGATGCACTTGATAAAGATGACCAAGAATTAATCCAAAGTCTAAGAAATAAAGCTAATCTTGAATTAGTGAATGATATATTGTTCTATGCCTTTAATAAAAGAGGACTTCTTAGTATAGATAAAAATCAACAATTATCAGTAGTAAATGGAGATTTTGTTACAATAACAGGATTGACCGAAACTGTTGCTGATAAAAAAATTGCTAATGAAGAATACAATATAATAAAATTGATTAAAGAAGGAGGATTTATAATTAACTTTGAATGTATATAAAATGAAAAAATGTTATTTTACACTAACACTACCTGGCGGGGATATAATTAAAATCCCCGCCAATCTTTCAACTTTAGATAAAACTGAAAAAATAGATACTGCTTTTAATAAATGGTTTACTTTAGAGGAAGGCGATTCAAAAATTGAAGCAAAGAATGAATTTGTAAAATTAATTCAAAGTCTAACAAAGAACAAATTGAGTTCTGAAGGTATTGTAAAGATAATTAATAAATCTTCGAATATTGACAAATTTTACGATTTAATCAATAATGAAATCGAAAACTTCGGAACAATGGATAATATTGGCGAAGCAGTTAGACAATATATTTATTCTCAATATAAATCAACAGAGCAAAAAATAACTCGTAAACAAGCAATTGCAACTCTTAAAAAGCAACTTAGTAAAAAGAGAGATGCTTCTTATTTCAAAAAACTCAATGTGAAAGGGTTGATTGGAGTGTCTTCTTTAAGAGATGAAAAGACTAGATTGAATTATTTAAAAGAAGAATCAGATTTGTTTGGTTTTCTTGACCCAACTACTGATAATTTGAATACATTTTTATCAGCAGTTATTTCAAAATCTAAAGATATTCAAGATTCAAAAATACTTTATAAATCATCTAATATTCCAACAGGAAAAGCATGAGTTGATAATGGATTTGTATTATATGATAAATCTGATGATATATATTTGTTTCTTGCATTATTTAAAAAAGAAGCAATAGAAATTCCATTTGATAAATTAAAAGAAAAACTTATTGTATTAGATAAAGCTCTCAAACAGTATAATCACGAAGGAATTGATTTAGAAAATTTTGATATAAATAAATTTTTTATTGGGACCACTACAGAGGAGGGATTTATGCCTTCAGATTTTGAATTATTGATGGATTTTGCAAAAAAGAATAATCTTAAATCTGAAATCAATAATATCTTAAATTTAGTAGCTGACAATATAGATTCAACTAATATATTTCTTAAAACTTCAATAAAAAACTTATTTTGACAGTTATATCCTAAAAGTTATGGTCAAGAAGCTTTAAACGATATTTTAAAAGAAAGAAAGAAACTTCAAGAATATTTAGATGCTGAGAAAGTTTTAAAAGCAAATAAAATTGATTTTGAAGCTACTGAACAAGCGAAAATTCCGTTTAATTATGCGCCAAAAAATACCTTATCTGGAGCTAATTTGTTTTTAAAGGCAAAGCAAAATTTAACTCCTTATCAAGATATGGTAAAGTTTAATTCATATGGGGATTCTGGAATGTATGGAATTGTTAGGGGAATTTATCAACGTTCAGATAATTCTGTTATAGTTTATGGAGTAAGGAAACTTCCAAATGGAGAATTAATGTATATGGATGAAGTTTTTGATGATAAAATTACATATAGAAAAAAATCTACTTCTGATCCATATGATCCAATGGAAACAATACTTCCAAATGAAGGTGTGCCAATTTATGCCCCAGAAAATGAATTTTTAAATTACAATGTAATTCGTTCATTATTAAGTAAAGGAGATGAAATAGATGGAAGGATTGTTGTTGGAATATACCCTGAATTTTTAAGATTACAAAATAAAAAAAGTGGAGAGATAAAAGAGTTGTATTATGGAAAAATTCGTTCTATATATTCTAAAAAAGTTCTAGAAGAAATAAAAAAGGAAGTTGAATTAGATGTTAAGGGATTAGTTAAAATAGAAAATTCAAATGATTTAGTTGCTGGAGACTATTATATATATTCAAGTGCTAAAGGAGATTTTTATAAAAGAATTTTATATACTGATGACAATTATGTATATTCTTGAGTACCAAATAAAAATAAAGATGGTTATATTGTAAAAGGAGAGCCTAGAGAAGGACTTCAAGGATATAAAAATTCACTTGCTGGAGTAAGAACTGAAGACATTAAAGAAATTGTTTCTGAACTTGAATTAATTGGTAAAAGTAAAGCTACAATGTCTAGTTTTGTGAATGTCGTTGATGCTCAGCCTGGAGATTATGTATATGAAGAATTTAATGATATAAAATATTATGGATTGGTAGTTGAGAATTCTAGAGTATATCTTAGGAGTTCAACAAACAATGAAAGATTAGTTATAAAATCATTATCTGATTTACAAAATCCAATATTCTTTACAACTCGTGATATAGCTAATTCATATGGCGCATATGTATCCAATGTTAATGACCTAGAAATTAAATTTAAAAAAGAATCTAATTCTGGTCTTGATGAAGAAGCTATTTTTGTAGTTCCTATTGATTTTGATACTAAAAATCTAAAACTAATTGCTGGTAATCAATTTAATGTTGGGAAATTTCAAGCAAAAAGTGCTAACATTACAGCAGATTTAAAAGAGGCTACAGAAGAAGCAAAGATGTTATTGAATAAAGTAACAACTCCATATATTCAACTTATAAGTAAAAAAAGCTCAGGATATAGACGAAATTTAGATTCTCTTTATTCATTAGAGAATTTTAGGAAACTAACAAAAGAACAAAAAGAAGAATTAGCAATACTATCAAGAGGTACATACGTTAGATTATGAAAAGAAAGTATATTAGATTCTAACATATATCGAATCTCTGAAATAAACCAAGATAAGGTTACTCTACAATTGAATAAAATGTCATATGATGGAAAACTAATTACTAATGAGATTGTATTAACTAAAGATGAATTACTTGCTGAAAAAATAGGTGAGAAGCATCCTATAAATAGTATTGGAGAAGTTTACTTAATCAGAGGTAGTAATAAATTGCAAAGTATACTTGAAGATTCATCTATTGCTGAAACAATTGCTCCTCAAATTAATTTATTGCAAGAAACTATTGACAAATTCAAAGTTTTTCTTGGAGGAGAATTAGGAGATAAAATTTCTGTCGAAATTGTTTCAAAAGATGAGTTTGAAAGTGGACAGAAAGCAAAAATTGAAAGTATTGTTACAGAAGAAACTTCTAAGGGAAAAGTTAAACAATCACTAAATGTATCAATAAAAATCAATGAAGAAACAGGTTCTCCTGAAGATGTAGTACATGAATTTCTTCACTTATTTCTAACTCCACTACGTTATAAATTACCAGAAGTGTATTTTCGACTAATTCAATCAGTTGTTAAAGATGAAAATTTAAATGTAACTGAAGCTGAAGAAAAATTTGTTGAAGTAGTAGCTGCTAAATTAGCAAGTCAATCTGATGTAGTAGATTTTACAGAAGTAGAAGTTTTTGTTGAAGGACTATCTAGAGCATTAGAAATAGCTGTTCCTGGAGATTTCTATGGAGATTATAATGCTATTGAATTACTAAAAACTCCTATATCAAAAGTTTTTGGATTAAATACAAAAAATACAAAATCCCATCCTATGTATAATTTAGGAATGGTAGCAACAGAACCAATGATGAGAGAATGACTCTCTAATAATAATATAATTTTTAAATGTAACTAATATGTCGTGTTTTTACTATAAAAAAGAAGGAGATAACTTGATAAAAATCAATTCTGAAAAAGATTTGGTTCAGATGTTTTTTGAAGATAATTTTACATTAAAAAATGCAGCCATATATAGTTCAGAAGAAATTCAAAAAAGCGTTTCTAAAAAAATCAAAAATATTCCAACAATAAACAATTTTGATACATTAGAACATGAAGCTATAACTACATTCATAACAAAACAAGATCCTGGTCTATATAACAGTCTCAAAATATCATCAGGAAAAACAGGACGCTTAGCTCCTGAATATATTGTAGAAGAAAGAGCTTATTCATACGTAAAAGCTGAATTAAAGAAAATTCAAGATCAAATAATAAAACTTCCTGAAGATATTCAATACAATCAAGATTTTTTTAACTATATCATGAAAAAAGAAGATATGCAATCTGTGGAAAGTACACAGATTGTATATTTACTTAGTGAATTTCAAAAAATTCTTAATATTGAAGAAAAAACAACTTCTTTTGGAAATTTAATTCACTCAGTTATAAAGCAAAGAATTCTTGGCTTACCGTATGATAAAATTGTAAAAGATTTTCTTTCTGATGAAAAGAATTCAGAGATTGTTGGAAATTATCCATCAGAAATTTGAGTTTCTAAAATTCAAGAAATCACAGATGATATTTATAAAACAGTCACAAGGAACGGAGAAGTTATCACTGAAGTGCTTATTGCTTACTCAAACAAGAATTTAAGTGTAAAAGGTAGAATTGACTTAATAACTGTGGATAGTTCTGGAGCAGCACATATATTTGAATTAAAAATTTCAAAAACTAATTACAAAAATTGAGATACTGCCAAAGATTTATATGTAGATTGACAGCTTGCATTGTATAGACAATTACTTGGACAATATGTATCAATAACTGATACTCAGTTATATGTTCTTCCTGTTGTTATGGAGGAATTAGGAAATCCTAACAAAGTAAAGTTTGAAGGAGTTCAAAATAGAAAAGCTGAAGCTACTCGAGGATTATATGAATCTGGAGCAATTAGTATTAATGCAGAAAAACTAATTCCAAGGAAAGTTATTGGAGACTACGATCCACAACGCCAAGATGCAATAAATGCAAAACTTCATTCGTTATTATTCAATAAAAAAACTCAAAAAGGATACAAAGTAGAAACTGGACTTGAAGATTTTGATGTAGAAAAAATTATGGAAGCTGCCAGACGAAGATATGAAAAGGAAAAAGTTTGGCGTAAATGGAATAATTTTGATGATATTGACGGATTAAAAAAAGGATATATTGAAGAAGAGACAGAAGAAGCATTCCGAAAAAAGATTGAATTGTATGTTCAACACGTAAAAACTGAGGTCAATCGTAATGTTAGTATTTATAAAGATGCTATTATTTCAGCTATTAAATCAAAGATTCCTATTAAAACTAGTTCATATACTGATTCTGATAAACACTTAAATCATTTATTAGTAGAGTATTTAAATGATAATTGGGAAGTGATTACAGATATTCCTGAAGCTATACCGATGGGATTGATTTTATTAAGGAATACTTCTACTGGAAATATCAATATAATTAGTTTAAGTATTAATCAATTCTATGCTGATTCTCATATTGACGGATTAAATTATGGAGATTTAGAATATATGAAAAGTTTTTTATTTGCCAATGAACTTAAAAAAATATTATTTCCGGGTATTGGTAAATTAAATCAAATTATATTGTTTAATCCTGTTGCTGACAAAGATGTTAGTTACTACAGAAATTCAAATTCTAAATATAAAGAATTTCGACAATTAATGTATGACCAAGGTATGCAAGATGATTTAAAATTAACGGAAAATGATATTTTAGGTATTCAAGATGTTGCATTATATAATATAGATGTTAATTTTAAAACATTCCAAGGTTCAGAAGAAGAATTGAAAAAAGTAAATTCTATTTTTTCTAAATTTAGGGATACAAATCTCGATATGGTAGATGCACAAATGTTAAAAGAAACTATTGATGCATTTATTGAAGAATTCCCTGAATATAGGGGAAGAACATTTGAACCAAAAATTAATTTTAGCGATAATAAAGAAGTATTGTTTGCTCTACTTAATACTGCATTGGTATCTAAAAGTCAAATGCAAACTGGACTAACTGGTGACGTTAGTAAAATTTCGGAGTTCAGTTTAGGTTTTTCTGATTTTGGAAGTTTAATTAAAGGTATTTGAGGAGGAAAACAGCACACATATGATAAACAAGGAAGAAAAATTCAAGGTCTTGTACAAGGTTTGATTTGAACAACTCCTGACTGGGTAGCTAATAAAGACTTACAAAATATATATAGAATGGCTGCTACTGCTAATCAACATATTGGAGAATGAATGGTTGGTGAATCAAATAAAATTCATTCTATGACTAGAAGTTTTTACAAAGCAATCAATTTTTCTGATTTTGCTAAACAGACTTGAGGAGAAACTCAATCAAAGCATAAGGATATGTGGTTACACTCAGGAAATAAAGTTGCTCTTGAATTTAAAACAAAAAATCCATATATAACTGATAATGTTAATGCAATGTCTGATTCTTCTAGAGAATATCTACAAAATATGTTGTTATATATTAATATGTGGAAATTAGAGATACCTGAAAAAGATATTGCTAATTTAAATCCAAGAAGTCTTGATTCTCTAATGAAAAATCCAAAAATTGCTGAAGCAATAAGTAATGGAAGTTATTTTGAAATGCCTCTTGTAAGAAGGGAAGAGTTGAGTAAGCATGAGGAATCATTCAATAGAAATAAAGCATATCACAGGGTTGCTACTGCTTGAAATGATTTAACTCGTGATGAAGGTTTATTAAAAGATGATATACGTAACATAGAAAAAGATAAACTTGGATTCTATGAGATGTATGATGCATATGGAAGACAAACTCCAGAATTTAAATCTAAAATGATAGAAAATCACGGAGTGAGTTATTTTGAATTAAACCTTGATACAATTGCACATAGAATAGCATTCTCTAAAATTAGAAAAAAGATTTATGATAAAAGACTTCCTGAAATTGCGTCTTATATTTGGTGATTAAAATTAACTGCAGGAAAACAAAATTCGGATATTTCTACGCACCTAGATTCAATTGCTAAACAATTGAAATTATCTGTATATGATGATTCAATTATTGATGAAGAATTTGAAGATTTAACAAAAGTCACTTCTATAACAAAAAAAGTTTCTTCATTTGCAATGCTTGTTTTAAAACCTGCAACTTTTGTTAAAGAATTAACAATTGGTTTAACTAAGGGCATAAGTTTAGCTGCAACTGAGATCTATGGTAAAGATAGATTTAATGTTGCAGATTTAACAAAAGCTCTTGTAAAATTAACTACTATTGATAAAAAATTCAGTACTGAATTTAATATAATTGATCAATTGAATCATTTTTATAGATTTGCAAATATGGATGCAAATTCAATTTCTCGTAAACTACAATCTGACAGATGGGGTTTATCCAGAGGATTAGGTCCATATCTATACTCTACAAGTACTCTTGCTGATTATCCTAATAGACTTGCTATATTTTTAGCAATAATGATTCATGATGGAAGTTACGATGCACATTCATATGAAAATGGAAAGTTATTATATGATCCTAGAAAAGATGGGAGATTTTCATATTATTTTGAAAATCGTAAAAAATATATGAAAAACGGAGTATATATTCCTGCTCCTAACGATAAAAAGTATAATACTCAACGGCAACATTATTTATTAATGCAATCTGAATTAAATCAAGAGTATGAATACCAAGGAGATTCTGCTTACAAAGAGGAGGATTTAATTTCTAAAGCCTACACAGCAAAAGAAAGAAATAGTATTAAATCATTCATTGATATGGCATATGGTTATTATGATAAGGACTCACAATCTCAATCACACAATACATGGTGAGGAATCATATATCTTCAATTCATGCAGTTCTGGCCTGGTAAAATGAAAGCTTGATTTGCTAAACCTGGAGGAGAAAGTCCAATGGGTAGATATACTCAAGCATACATTGAAGATAAAGAAACAGGGGAGAAGAAGTTATTATGAAGAAAAAGTTTTGAAAGAGAAGATGGAACAATTGATTGGGAACCTGTAACAGAAGATACAGGAGATCCTGTATTAGAATGACAAGGTACTCCATATGAAGGATTGTTTTACTCACTCATGGGAACTTTAAAAGATATTTTAACGTTTAATTTTAAAAATATCAAAGATAAAGAAGATAGAAATAGACGAGCTTTGTTTGCATTAGCTGATGGAGTACTTATGTTTATTATGTTCTCAATTATCAAAGCATTATTTGATGCTATATTATCTGAAGATGGAGCTGAGGGATTTACAGGCTATACATTAAATGCAATGTCTGGAATTACTGGAAAAATTATTAATGAATACAATGTTTATGAATCCACTCTTGGAGCTATTGATTCAGAACCTAAATTTTTATCTTGAGGAAGAAAATTTGCTAATGATACAAAAGATGTATTGACTGGAGATAAAGAAGTGATGGATTTAATGACTAGAAACATAGGAGCCGCTGAAGTCTTTAAGTGGTAAAAAAAATAAGCCCCCTATCGCACAATTGCAATAGGGGGCTTATTTTTTTATTGTTTATTATATTCTTCTAAGAAATTCCTAGCATATGTTTCTCTTTCCTTATTATATACTTTCATTCTTTCATATTTATGAGCAAATATTTTCGCAGCTTCTTCAGGAGTTTTAGTTTTTAATAACTCATTTTTTGCTTTTTTCTCTGTATTATTTAATTCTCAAATTATAAAATTTAATTGATCAACTTCTGTTGAATCTTCAATGTTTTTACCCATAACACGCTTAAAGTCAGCTTGTCTAGGCCCTTCTCATTGAGCAAGTCCAAATCCAGGCCCACCTCCTATTTGTTTTATAGAATGATTTAATCCAGATTCAGCATAAAGATTTCCTACAATTCCAGCAGCTTGTTCCTTTGTAAAACCTCTTCCTATAAAAAAGTCTTTATATTGTTTAATTTTTTCTTTTTTATCAGGACTAAAATTTAATTTTTCTGAAGGAACTGAAGTTGCTAATGTTGGAGCTATGTATTTAGGACTATATTTAGAAATTACATCCCTTAAATTTACAGCAGTTTTAATTTGTGGAATCTCATTAGTAGTAGTAATCATTTCATTATCTCAATTTAAATATTCCCTCATGTATTTATTAGTAGGAGTTAGTCCGTTATCTATATAATATTTTTTTATTCTATCAGCCTCTGTCTTATTAAAATCTTCTAAATTAAAAGCTGAGATTAATGGTTTAAATTGTGCTAAATTATTTTCTTCCATTTGTTAATTATTTACTATTAATTTGCAAAGATAGAAAATATTTTTTGTAAAAAATCGAAAAAAGAAAAAAAAATAAGGGAGCCCACGCTTCACAGCGTAGACTCCCCATCAGATTGTTTAACATTTATTTATTATTAGAAATTAAGAATCATGTACTATTGTTGAAATTATTTGACCATTTCTATCATGTACATTTACAACATTCATTCCTAATTTTATACTTGCTACTTTTGCTGCATAGTTTAAATTAAAGATATGCGTTTTTATGAGCTCACGAATCATTTCCAATTGTTGTGAGTTAATTTCTTCATTTTTCATCATTTTTACATAGTCTACAATGAATGAATTTAATTCTTCAAGGTTTATTGGTTGACCTTGTAATATCTTTGTTACTATATTTTTGTTCATTCTTTTTGATTTTAAGGACTCGTTTTACTCAACGATAAACTAGTTCAACTTCACAGTAAAACGAGCCCTGATTAAAATTTTATAGCAGAATAAGAGTAATTTTTACCCACAAATTCTGTCAAATTTTTTATTTATAAATTCCAAGTTTTTCTTCACATTCATCACAATATTGAGCACCTAATTTGAACTCTCCTTTAAATGCTAATTTTTCATTTTCTGAAAAATGTTTCCATTCTTTGATAACTTTACTACATTTAGAGCAAATTATTACTGGAAGTTCTTTTTTAATTACTTTAAATTTAGCATAATTTTTCATAAAATATCCTCTATTTTCAAAATATTGTTTATCTGATCTATTAAATCATCAATTGTACTATTATTTTTGATTATATAATTAAAATCAGTATAATTATCAAGAGAAGTTTCTGAACTATGATCAGAAATTGGAGCATCATCTCTAATTAGTTTGATTAGAATTCCTCCTCTTTCTTTTATTGCTTTAGCTTCATTAGGAAATCTTACATCAGAAATTACCCAATAAGGATAATTATTAGTAGGTTCTTTTGGATCATATTCGGACATAGTAGC
>CAZQSR010000002.1:7181-43164 GCA_964596145.1 uncultured Ignavibacteriaceae bacterium | reverse complement strand
GTTCGACAAGAATCATAATGCTTGTTGCTGTGGCAACAGCTTTTGTTACAGATGCAAGGTCAAAAATTGTTTCAGAGGTCATCTTCTCTATCGAAGGCATTAAAGAACGATTGCCAAAAGCTTTTCTATAAACAATTGAATTGTTTCTTCCGATAAGAACAACTGCACCGGGTAACTCTTTTTTATTAATGGATTTTAAAATTACAGAATCTATATAAGTTAATTTAACCGAGGAGAGACCAACAGATTCCGGGCTGGCTGTTTTTAAGAATTGTGCATTTGAGATAGAGTAAACAAAAATAAAGACGACAACAAAGAGCTTTTTCATTATTGTTCCTTTACAGCTTAATAAAATTTGATAAAATAATTTTTCCGTCTTCTCCGGATTTTTCGGGAATGAACTGAACAGCATAAAAATTATTTTTCTTAAGACTTACTGAGCAATCTTTATTTTTACTTAATACTGCAGATGTTAGTTCAACAACAGGTAGTTCATAACATTGTTCAAAAAAGAAAACGGATTCTTCCGGAAGAGAATGAAACAATGGATCAGTTTTATTTACAATTTTAATTTTGTGAAACGATGAATTAAATTCTTCATTATAAGTTAAATCCTGTTTACATGTTGTTACAGGAAATAAACCAAGACAGGCAGTATTTTCATCTTTTGCAAATTCACACATTAAACGCATTCCATTTGCAATACCAAGTATAGGCTTATTAAGCATTCGCAGCATAGAAAATAGATTTAGCAAATGTAACTGCTTTACTGCTTTTGCCAATTGGTTAGTGTTAGGAAGAATTAGTTTATCTGCTTTTAGAATTTCTGTTTCGTTGTCAGTAATTGTAAATGTTTCTCCAAGTTCACTAAGTGTACTTGTTAATTCAACAAAATCACAAATGCCAAAATCTATTATTGCTGTCAATACGCCTTACCCTTTCTTAAATTTTATTTTATATTTGAATTAAAAAATCATTTTAATATGAAACTTGTTATTGATGAAAATATTTCCTTTGCTAAAGAAGCATTTGGGAAAATCGGTAAAGTAAAATTAATGCACGGAAGAGAGATTACAAACAAAGATTTGAATGATGTTGATGTTTTAATTGTTCGATCTATTACTAAGGTAAATAAATCTTTGCTTGAAAACACAAATGTTAAATTCGTCGGCACAGCAACAATCGGAAGAGATCATATTGATATTGATTATTTAAACGAGGCAGGTATTGCTTTTTCAGACGCAAAAGGTTGTAACGCTTATGCTGTTGTTGAATATGTCATTACGGCTATTACAGAATGGGCAAACAGAAACAGAAAAAATTTTTCTGATTTAACTCTTGGAATTGTTGGAGTTGGAGAAATTGGAAGCAAAGTAGATTATTATGCTCGCAAGCTTGGGTTGAAAACAATTCCGAATGATCCTCCGCGTCAAAGAACTGAAACAGGAATTGATTTTTATTCATTGGAAGAAGTTTTTGAAGCAGATATTATTACTATTCATACTCCATTAACATTGTCAGGGGCTGATAAAACATTTCATCTCTTTAATGAAAAAAATCTTTTTAATGTTAAAGAAGGAAGTTTGTTCATCAACGCAGCAAGAGGAGAAGTAGTTGACAACAAGCAACTTATTAATCTTATCAGCAAGAAGAATCTCGAAATTGTTTTGGATGTATGGGAAAATGAACCTGCAATTAATACTGAACTGTTAAAATTAGTTAATGTTGCAACTCCTCATGTTGCCGGATACTCGCTTGAAGGAAAAGTAAACGGAACGAAAATAATTTATGATGCTTTGTGCAAACATTTCAAAATTACTGCAACATGGAAGCCTCTCTTAACACCTCCTGCAGATAACTTTATGCGACCAAAAGATTTTGTAACTGAAAATGGACTTTATGATTACATTCTCAAAAGTATTTATGATATCAAGGCTGATTCAGAGAAGACAAAAAATAATATTTTATCTGACCTGAATTCAGTTGGAAAAAATTTTGACCTGCTCAGAAAAAATTATTCCCTTAGAAGAGAATTTAATAATTACTTTATACCCGGGAATATTGTAAGCGATAAATGGAAACAAATACTCGCTTCTTTCAGGTTTAATTTTATTTGAGACTAAAGTTTTAATAATAAAAACGGAGACTAATAATGCTTAAAAGAATTTCATTAGTGATAGTAAACGTATTGATTCTCTTCATTACAGTATGTGTTGCCCAAACAAAAGAGTTCTCGGTAGAATCAATCTATTCTAACCGTGATTTTTTTGGAAAGGGTTTAAGTGGAGTGCAATGGTTTGATGGCGGAGAAAAATATTCTTTTATGAAAATGGATCCCGAAGCAAAAGCCATTTCAATATTTCAGCATAATGTAAAAACCGGGGCTGAAGAAATTTTAATTTCCGCAAATCAATTAAAAATAAATGAAGATGATAAACCATTTTCAATTCAAAACTATTCATGGTCACCCGATGAAAGATATGTTTTATTTACAGGTGTTTTGTTTGCCCGTTCAATAAAGACAGGCGGAACTTTTTATATTTACGATACTTGGAAAAAGAATTTCTTTGTCCTTGCAGAATCAGACGAAGAACAGGTTAATGCAACTTTCTCTCCCGATAGTAAGAAGTTAGCATTTGTAAGAAACAATAATCTTTGGTGTGTGGATATTGAAACTAAAAAAGAGACTCAGTTAACCTTTGATGGAAACGATATAATTCTGAATGGTTTATTTGATTGGGTTTATGAAGAAGAATTTTCAATTATTAATGGAATAGAATGGTCACCCGATAGTAAAAAAATTGCATTCTGGAGATTAGACCAATCCCCGGAACCAATTGTGAAAATACAAAAGTATGATTCGCTTCACTTAAACTATTATGAAATGCGTTATCCAAAAGCAGGAGATAATAATGCAATTGTTAAAATTGGAATTGTGAATCTTGAAGACCACAAAACTGTCTGGGCAGAGCTGGGAGATGAAACAGATATTTATATTCCAAGAATAAAATTTACTGCCGACCCCAATTTACTTTCAATTCAAAGAATGAACAGACTTCAAAACAAAATGGAGTTGTTGTTTGCAGATGCTTTAACAGGAAAATCAAAAACAATTTTAACTTTTACAGACCCATGCTGGGTTGATGTGAATGACGATTTGACATTTTTAAAAGATAAAAAACATTTCATCTGGGCATCGGAACAGGATGGATGGAATCATTTGTACTTATTTAATTATGAGGGCAAACTAATTAATCAAATTACTAAAGGTGAATGGGAAGTTGATAAACTTTTACAAGTTGACGAAGCAAATAAAAGACTTTATTATACATCAAGCGAAAGAAGTCCGCTGAGAAGAGATTTATTTTCAATTAGTTTTGATGGAAAAGATAAAAAGAGATTAACAGAAGATGAAGGAACTCATATCGTAAATGTTTCTCCGAATTGTAAATATTTTATTGACAGGTATTCAAACATTAATAAGATGACGAACATTTATCTGTATCAAACCGATGGTGTTAAGTTAAGTGATCTTGTTGTTAATGATATGGCAGTAATCTTTAAAGAATATAACCTGGCAAAAACTGAAATACTAACATTTACAACAGAAGACGGGGTTGAATTAAATTGCTGGATGATGAAACCTGCAAATTTTGATCCCGACAAAAAATATCCGGTTCTGTTTGATATTTATGGCGGACCCGGCTCTCAAGCTGTTTTGGATCAGTGGGGAAGATTACTGTGGAATCAGCTTATTGCTCAAAAAGGTTATATTATTTTTTCTGTAGATCCAAGAGGAACAGGTTTTCGAGGAAAAGCATTTAGAAATCTTGCTTATAAACAAATGGGATATTGGGAATCAAACGATTTCATTCAAGCGGCAAAATATCTTTCTTCTCTTCCTTATGTCGATTCAAAACGAATTGGAATATGGGGATGGAGCTATGGTGGATTTTCTTCGGCATTGACTTTATTCAAAGGTGCAGATTATTTCAAAATGGCAATAGCTGTTGCTCCTGTTACTAACTGGAGATTTTATGACAATATCTATACGGAAAGATATATGTCTCTTCCAAAATATAATGAAGCAGGTTATGATACCAATTCTGTTCTTCATTATGTTAATAATTATAAAGGAAAACTATTGCTGGTTCATGGAACTCTTGATGATAATGTTCATTTTCAGAACTCGGTTAAACTGGTTGAAAAACTGATTGATGCAAATAAACAATTCCAGACTATGTTTTATCCTGAAAAAGAACACAGTATTTACGGAGGAATGGCAAGAATACATCTTTATAATATGATGCTTGAATTTATTCTGAGAGAATTATAAAGTTAATTTATAAATTTTTCAAAAAAGATTTTTTCGGCTTCAACAGTACCAATTAAAATTATTGATTGACCGGGGGCAAGAATTGTTGCTGCCTTGGGATTCACAACAAAGTCGTTGTTGTTAATCAGTGCCACAATGCTGCAGCCGGTTAATTCTCTAATACCTGAATTAAGAATAGTTTTATTTGTCAGTTTTGTTGGAACTTCAACTTTAAAAACATCTACACCTTCTGCGATCATTAAAATGTTTTCATTTTGCAGAAGATTAAAAATACTGCTTGAACCCATTGAAGCGTATGACATAACAATATCACAGCCAGCATTGTAAAGTAATTGAACCGTCCTTTCAAGAGTTGCCCTGCTGATTATTTGAATGTCGGGTCTCAACTTCCTGATTAATGCCGTTAAAAAAATATTTGTATGATCATCATGCGTGGTTATTGCAATTGCGTGAGCTTCTTCAATGCCTGCTTTTTTTAATACTTCAATATTACTTGCATCACCCGATAAAAAATTTTCGCCAGCGATTACTTTTGGTTCTTTTTCGATAACAATGTGTTCAAGCTGTCTTTCTTTTAAAGAAGCACTTAAAGCTTTTCCAACATTTCCTCCGCCAACAACTATTATAGGTCCAATCTCGATATTGTAAATACAGAAAAGTTCATTATATCTTTCTATTTGTTCTTGTGAACCGGCTAAAACAAGTACAGACTTTTCTGTAATTACTGAATCGGGTTTAGCAATATTAAAAATTCCATTTTCCCAGACACCGACAATTGATACACCAATTAGTTCTCTTAAATTTGTTTCTTTAATTAACTTACCAGCAAGAGGAGTTCTTCTAACGGTTGCTTCTGCAATTCTTAAATTATCAAATTCACCGATAATATGAGCAAGAGCATCACCCGATACAATTCTTCTTGAGAGTGATTTCCCCATCATCTCATCAAGTTTGATAATATGATTAACGCCTGCTGAATTAAGCACGTCTTCAGCGCTCTTCATGGTAGCAAGAGAAATGATGTTTTTATTCTTGGTTGTTTGTCTTATTGCAAAAGCCGTAGATGCATTTTCAAAATCATCTCCGGCTAAAACAAATCCAAGCGATTGTTCAACCTGCAAATGTTCATAAGATTCCGGGTCGTCTATTTCTCTTGCAACAACTTTATAGTTTTCATCAATAAGAGCTGCAGCCTGTTTTAAGCTGGGGACTAATAAAACATACGGTATGCGGTAGTTTTTAAATTTACTTATTAATGATTTTGTTACATTATTAAAATTGGTAATTATTACATGTCCGCGAATCTGTTGCGAAAGTTCTTTATGAATTCTGGCAGTTGACTGAAACAACTGGAAGAAAGTAAAAGGAACAATGACAATTATAAATACAAGTCCCGAAAGATTTACAAAAACAGTAAATAGCTTTCCAATGTCAGAGTTAAATACAATATCACCAAGACCGAGTGTGGACATATTTGTACTTGTCCAGTAGAAGGAAGTTATCCAACTGCAATCACGACCTTCATTCAACATCAATAATTTAAATGCTATAGTATTAAATGAAACGAGTGAAACCAATATTAAAAACAAACGGATAAGCAAAAGAGCATTTCTTCTGCTGGTTCTTACTCCTAAAAATGACCGCCGTTTTTTGAGTGGTTTCATTTGTTAAAAATTAGTTCAACAGGATTTAATAATTCCAATAAAAGAATCAGCTTTCAGGCAAGCTCCACCGACAAGCGCCCCATCAATATCTGGCTGCGACAATAATTCTTTTGCATTATCAGGCTTAACACTGCCGCCATATTGTATTATCATCGCTTCGGCAGCGAAATTGCTGTAAATCTTTTTTAACATGTTTCTGATAAAAGCGTGCACTTCTTCGGCTTGCTGCGGAGTAGCATTTTTACCTGTTCCTATAGCCCAGACAGGTTCATATGCAATTACCATATTTCTTAAATCATTTTCGGAAATATTTTTTAGTCCTTCTACTACTTGTTTTTCTATTACATTAAAAGTAATTCCGTTTTCTCTTTCATCAAGCGTCTCGCCAATGCAGAAAATTGGTTTAAGTCCGCCAGATAATGCTTTTGCAATTTTTTTATTTATCATCTCATCGGTTTCTTTAAAGATTGTTCTTCTTTCAGAGTGACCGATAATTACAAATTCGCACCCAACACTTTTTAGCATAGAAGCAGAAATTTCTCCGGTATATGCACCGCTTTCTTCAAAGTAAAGATTTTGCGCACCAAGTTTTATTTCTGAGTCTTTTATTAGCGTAGCCGCAGCTTCAAGGGATGTAAAGGGAGGACAAATTATCACATCACAATTAACCTTGTCTTTATTCAGGATATTTTTTAGTTCCGATATTAAAGAAATAGAATCAGTAAGATTCATATTCATTTTCCAGTTGCCGGCAATAATTTTCTTTCTCATTTTCTTCCTCTGTATATAAAAATATTTTTCTTAAGTTTCAGTGCAAACTTAATAAACAAAATAAATAAGTTTATGTTGAAAAATAAAATTCCAAAACAGGTTGTCCTTTTAGGTTTTGTAAGTCTTTTTACGGACATAGCAAGCGAAATGCTTTATCCGGTAACACCGTTGTTTCTAACAGCAACACTTGGTGCCTCTATGGCGCTGGTTGGAATTATTGAAGGCGTTGCAGAATTGACTGCCGGATTTTTAAAAGGTTACTTTGGTAATTTATCTGATAAAGTCAGAAAAAGATCATTATTTGTTTCTCTTGGTTATGGTTTATCTGCAATAGTAAAGCCATTACCTGCTCTTATTCCCTCTTTGCCAATGGTAGTTGGTTCAAGAGTAGCAGACCGGGTTGGTAAAGGAATACGAACCGCACCAAGAGACGCTTTACTGGCAAGTTATTCAGATAAAAGTAACAGCGGAGCAGTATTTGGTTTTCACAGAGGAATGGATACACTTGGAGCTGCAATAGGACCAATAGCCGCACTAATACTGCTTTATTTTTATCCATCAAATTATATTTTAATATTTCTTGTTGCCTTTATTCCTTCGATTGTTGCAGTAGTAACAACTTTTTTTGTTAAAGATAATTTTGTTTCATCTAACAAAAATAACCGACTGAGTTATCTGGGGTTCTGGAAAGAAGCTCCGAAACAATACAAACTACTTCTGTTTTTGTTTGTGGCTTTCTCTTTTGTCAACAGTAGTGATGTGTTTTTAATTCTTAAAACAAAAGACGTTTCTGGTTCGGAAACCGCATCTCTTGCGGGATATATATTTTATAATCTCGTTTACGCAGGTTTATCATATCCAATAGGAAAGGCTGCAGATAAATTTGGAAAGAAAAAAATATTCTTAACCGGACTATTGATTTATTCTTTGGTTTATATCGGTTTTGGTTTGATAAATAATATTAACATTGTTTTTGTTCTGTTTGCTCTTTATGGCATTTATGCAGCATCTTCTGAAGGCATTACAAAAGCCTGGGTAGCAGATTTAATTCCCGATGAACAACGGGGAAGCGGAATTGGTCTTTTAACTATGCTTTCAAGCTTTGCAGTTATGCTGGGTTCTTTTTTTGCGGGAGTGTTGTGGGATAAGTTTGGTGCATCAGCGCCATTTTATTTCTCCGGAATATCTTCTCTTGTTATTTTTCTTATGTTTTTATTTTTTACACAGTTAAAATTATCTTATTCAAATAATTCAAGGGGCAAATAACCTTCTATTTCAAGAAGTTTTATTTTTATATCCATACCACCGGAATAACCGCCAAGATTGCCATTTGAATTAATAACTCTGTGGCAGGGAATAATTACAGGGACAGGATTTGCACCATTTGCCCGTCCAACTGCTCTTACTAAGTTTGCATCTCCGAGCTTAATGGCAATATCTTTATAACTTGCTGTTTCACCATAAGGGATTTTCAATAACTCGTCCCATACCCGTAACTGAAAAGGTGTTCCGCTTAAATCTAAAGGAACATTGAACACTTTTAGTTTGCCGGCAAAATAATCCTTCAGTTGTTCAACCACATTAAATAAGTATGGATCATCTTCTTGCAGCTTTGTCTTTTTTGTATAAAATTTTTTATCGGAGGTTTTGTTCAGTTCAATTCTGCAAATACCGTTTGCCGAGGAATAGATATTAAATTTAATACCTTTTAATGTAATGGATGTGTAGAAAACTTTTTTTTCTTCTTTCTTCATTTCATTGTCCGAAGATAGTTTATGTAATACTTTTTATAGAACAAATCATTTATTAAAGGACTGAAAGAAAAATAACAAAAAAAGGAAGCAATAAAAAATTACTTCCTCAAATAGTTTAACAAATTATCTTAAGCGGGAATCACTTCGATAGCGGGATTTACATCTCTCTTAAGAAGATTTTCAATAGCTGCAAGAGTTCCCCTTATTGAAGTCGGGCAGCTTCCACAGGCTCCCTGGTAGCGTATTTTAAGCGTATAGCCGTTCAAGCCAATTACTTCAAGTCCGCCGCCATCATATGCTAAAGCAGGACGAACTTTCTGATCGAGAATATTATTTATTTGTTTCAAGAGTTCGCTTTGTTCCGCATTATCAATTTTTGCTTCAGCTTCTGGTGGAATTAATGAACTGTCAAATTCTTTCAAAAAATCTACAAGAGGACGTTGTATTTGTCCCCACTGAGTTTCTTTGTTCTTTTCAACTGTAATAAACTTATCCATATAAAAAACACTAACAACTCCTGGAAGCCCGAAAATCCCTTTTGCAAGAGGATCATTTTCTGCATCTTCTTTTTTATGGTACTGTCTTGTGTCGTGCTTCAAAATTTTTTCTTTTAAAATAAATTTTAATGCATGCGGGTTTGGAGTTAATTCTACATCAACTACTTGTATCATGACATCTTTCTCTTTTTTGTTTGCAAATTAATAGATGAAAATTATTTCTACAACATTTATAATTGTTTATCAAAATTAATAACAAGTTAAAAGAAAGATAGTTCAATACCGAACAGATGGTTTTGAAAAGGAATCAGGGTTCTTTAATTTAAAGATGAATTTATAAATTATATGAGAAGTGAAGTGGAAAAAAGCAATATACATCAATTAGCTGAAGAGCTTTCCGCAGGTTTGAATTATAAACTTAAAGAAACTGCTATAATACTTGCTGCGGGACATGGGAAAAGAATTAAATCACACAAATCCAAAATGCTTCATAGTATCTGGGGCATTTCAACAGTTGAACGAGTTTATAACGCTTGTGTAAATGGAATTGAAAACCTGAACACTATCATTATCGTTGGTATTAAAGCTATTGATGTTATGCAAGTTATCGGGAAAAGAAAAAACAATGTGTTTGCTTATCAATCAGAACAAAAAGGAACGGGACATGCAGTTCAGACAGGGCTGGATAAAATTAAAAAGGATAAGTATGAAGGATTGATTTATGTGCTTCCCGGCGATATGGGTCTGCTTGATGAAGCAACAATTAAAATGTTTCGACAAAAATTTATTGATTCTGATTCCGATATGATGGTACTTACCGGAATTTACCAGGGACCTGTAAGCGAAAATTCTTACGGAAGAATTTTAAGAGTTAAGGAATACGACTCCGAAGGAACTCCCTCAAAAGAAGATACTGGAAAAGTGATTGAAATAATGGAATATAAAGACATTCTTGCACTTAATAACAACGAGAAGTACAGAACAACTTTCAATCAGAGAATTTATGAATTTACAAAACAGGAGTTAATAGAAAACCGCGAATTCAATTCCGGCGTTTATGCTTTTAAGTTTAATAAATTAGCTGAAACCATTAATTTGCTTACAAGCGATAACGCACAGAATGAAATTTATATCACGGATTTAATAGCCATTTTTAATAAACATAATTACACTGTTAATGCAATCAGTCCTGAAGAGCAATATGTTGTGATGGGTTTTAATGATAAATCTGTTTTAAAGGAAATGGAAAAAGTTTATCGCTATAAAATTTATGATAAAATAAAAAATATAGTTGAAATTGAGGACCCGGATGACTTTTTTATAGAAGAAAGCGTTGTAAACGAAATTATAGATGCAGACAGAAAAGGTTCTCCACTAGATATAAGTATAGGAAAAGGAGTTTATATAGGAAAGGGAGTTAAATTAAATTACAACATACGGCTTAAAAAGAATGTTTATGTAAACGGAAATGTTATCTTTGGCAAAAATGTTACAGTATGGGAAAATGCTTACCTTTCTACATTTCCACAACAAAAATTTGTAATCGGTAATAATGTTGAAATTTTTTGGGGAGATATTATTAAAGGTAATATTGAGATAGGAGATAATTCCAAGATAGAGTCAAGCGTTAATATGACGGGCAGCGATGAATTCCCTTTGCGCATTGGAAAAAATGTTTTAATAAAAGGAACAAGCTACGTCTTTGGTTCAATTATAGAAGATGGTGTGCATATTGAACACAGTGTGTTGATTAAGAAAAAAGTGAACAGACTTGTAAAGCGAAATGGGGAACTTCAGGAAATTAAATTTTATCTTCCAATGCCTTCGGGTGTGGATGCGATTGATGACTTGAGTTAATTTAAAAAGAAAAAAGCCCTTACAAAGTAAGTAAAGGCTTAAAATATTTTAAACGGCTTATTTAGAAGCAGTATCTGTAAGCTTGTTAAGATGTTTTGTAATTCGCGACTTTCTTCTTGCTGCTGTGTTTTTATGAATTCTGCCCTTTGCAACCATTTTATCTATTGCAGAAACAGCTTTCTTATAATCTTTTTCCCCTTCGGTTTTTGTCTTTGAAGTAAGAATTTTTTTAACTTCAGTTTTTAATTTAGAAACCGAACTTTTATTGATTGCTCTTTTTCTTTCAGTTGTGCGAATTCTTTTTTTAGCCGATTTATGATGCGCCATAAATTAATTTACCTTTTCTATTCTTTATAATTTTATAAAAATCATCAGTAAATATATTCAAAAGTCTTTAAAGTTGGAAACACAAACTATAAAAATATAACCCGCCACAATACCTACATTATTTTTTTATATGAACTTATTCTGTAAAAAAATCCTCAAAATACTCTGCTTTTGGCGGATACTCTGGAACCATCGAATGTTTTTGGTTTTTAAGTGTTTCTTACACAATCCCAGTAACTCGAAACGAAGTTTCGAGGAAATTCCAGATAGAACATTCATCTATTAACATAAGACAGTCAGAACATAATTAAAGTAAAACACAAAACACAGACTTTCAAACCTTTTAATTCAGGAATTAGAGTTTTAAATTAAGAATTATTCGTTTTTAGTAAATTTTTAAGGTTAAAAGTGAGGATTGTCTAATTTTCAATTAAACTTTTCCCCATAATAAGGAAGAGAAACCTCAACGAAAATGATATCAATGCTATTTGAAACAAGAACAATCTTGCAAAAAGCGAGAACAATTAAATATTCTACAGAAACAACCTTTAAGCCCCCAGCAATAACATCCTGAAAATTGACAAAATATTACCACTTGTCATATTCCGAGTATAACCCAAAGCCAGGTTTTATAAACAGAGCAAGACCCGTCAGTTATAACTTTAGCATTGCGAACCCCTCTTAATAAATTGTATATTTGCAACGTTAAATAGAATTTTTTGAAGAAAATACCGAGTTAATGACGTTGTTACAAAAACAGGCTTTTTATGCTGTTATTTTTGTTTTTCTTTTTAGCATAAAACCAGCTTTTCCACAGATTATATTCAAAGAACTTACGGGTTATATAATTACTGAAGATAACCTTGATTTTATAGAAAAATCCTCCACACGAAGCTCAATAATTCTTAATGGTAAATGGAAAGTTTATAAGTCAACCGATGAAAGCAAGAAAAAAACAGTGGTTCAAATTCCATCTGTTCACCACAGCGATGCAGAACTGGTTTTTGAAAAAGCATTTACCCTGAACAAAGAGCAAATTAAACAAAACAATTTTGAGCTTAATTTTCTTGGGCTAAATTACAGTGCGGATATTTTTATTAACAACAAATTGGTTTATAAACATGTAGGCGGAGATTTTCCATTTAAATTTCTTTTGCCAAAAGATTGGCTGTTAAGCGATAGAGAAAATGTTCTATCGGTAATTGTTAATTCAAAAACAGATTCGTGGAATACAATTCCTGTTAAACAAAGTTTCTTATATCCAGAAAGTTTTGGCGGAATTTTCAGGGATGTTTATCTTCGGTTATTACCGAACTCAAATATCGGCAACTTAAAATTTTCTTATAACTTTCAGGGAAACACTGGCAGAGCTAAACTAAATGTAATAGCAAGAGTTGTTAATAATGAGTATCAAAAAGCAAGCGACTCTTCAAACCAATCTGATAATTTTGAAATTAAGTATTTTTTACAGGCGGGACTTGAGAAGACAGCGTTTTCATCAAGTACAACTTTTTTGCTCAGACAGGGAAAAGAAAAAATTGTAAACCAGTTTTTTGAAATACCGAATCCTATTCTCTGGTCACCATCGTCCCCTTTTACGTATAAACTAATTATACAAATGTTCAAACAGGGTTCCCTTATTGATGAAATAATTAAACCCATCTCTTTTTATAATCTTAACAACAATGCTGATTCACTTATACTTAATGGTGCAAAGTTCCAGATTAACGGAGTAACTTATATTTCTTCCAATTATAATTTTGGTGGAATGTTTACACTCGAACAAATGAGGAGAGATATAAGGTTAATTAAAGAGCTTGGTTTTAATTCGGTAAGATTCTCAAAGTCGTTTCCACACCCATATTTGCTTTCTCTTTGTGAAGAGTTTGGATTGCTTGCATTTATTGAGCTTCCTTTACAGGGAATTCCCGCAACATTAATGGACAACCGGGTCTTTCTTGATAGAAGCAAAAATTACTTAAACCGGATGTGGGAAGCATATAATAACTTTTCAGTAATTGCTGCTGTAGGATTAGGAAATTCTTACATTGCAAATTCTCCTTACACAGTTTTTTATTTGAATGAACTTGCGGGTGAATTTAAGAAAAATAATTCCAGGTTACTTTATGCCTCTTTTACAAATCTTAATTTTGAAACCGTTCCTAAAATTGATTTTTACAGTATTGAACTTTTTAACAAACCAGTTACTTCTATAAATGAATATTATCTGTCTGCTATTGAAAGATTAGGGGCGGGAAAAGTTTTTATAAGCGAAGCAAGTTATCTATCAAATTTAAATTCTAACAGCGGGTCAACAAATCAGAATACTTTTGACAGCCAGGCAAAAAATATTGAAGAACTTATTTTATACTTTGAACAAAATAATTCGGGCGGATATTTTATTAATACAATGTTCGATTACCGCTCTGAATATCACTCGATTATTTCAGGGTATAATAAAGAACAAAAAATTTCACTTGGAATTCTTGGAGAAGACAGAAACACCGATAGGATTAGTTACAAAGTAATTTATTCTCGTTTGCACAATCTTGAAAAAGTTACAATTCCTCTTGGAGTTAAAAAAGATGATTCTCCAATGATTTTTATTGTGTTTGGTCTTGGTCTTGCTTTGTTTATGGGATTTCTTGTAAACACAGGAAGAAAGTTCAGAGAAGATGCTTCCAGGGCATTATTAAGACCATACAATTTCTTTGCAGACATAAGAGACTTAAGAGTTATTTCAGGAATTCATTCTACTTTACTTGCAGTAATAATAGCGGCATCGCTTTCTTTAATTACAGCAAGTGTTTTGTATAGTCTTAAATCCGAAATATTTTTTGAAAAGGTTCTTGTCGCCATTGGCAGCTACAAATTGTTGAATTTGTTTAGCTACTTAACATGGCACCCTTTGCAATCATTAATTGCATTGTCAATAATCTTTTTTATTAAAATTGTTTTAATTGCTCTTATAATAAAAATTGCCTCCTTCTTTGTAATGAACAAGGTATTTTTCAGCAATGCTTATTATACCGTGGTGTGGGCTATGCTGCCGGTTGTTTTAACAATTCCTCTTGCAATAGTCCTTTACAGATTAATTAATACCGACATAGGAGTAATTTATTATTATTTGGTGTTAATCATTCTTGCAATCTGGGTCGTTTATAGATTGATTAAAGGCATTTATGTAATTTATGATGTTCGTCCCGGGAATGTTTACTTTTATAGTGCGTTGTTTATAATTGTGGCAGCCGGAATTTTTATTCTCTATTTTCAATTGAAAAATTCTTCTGTCGATTATCTTTTACAGGTATTTAAAGAATTTAATTCACGGATTTAAAAATTGTATTTAAAAAAATTAGAAATATTGGGTTTTAAATCTTTCCTGCAGAAGACAGAGATTGATTTTGATTCGGGATTAACTGCGGTTGTGGGTCCAAATGGCTGCGGTAAAACAAACATTGTAGATGCTTTAAGATGGTGTTTGGGCGAACAAAAGAGCAGTACTCTCCGTTCTGATAAAATGGAGAACGTAATTTTTAACGGCACTAAAAATCGCAAACCAATGGGAATGGCTGAAGTATCTTTAACAATTAAAAACGATAAAGGTATTTTACCAACCGAGTATTCTGAAATAACAGTAACTCGAAGAATCTTCCGTTCAGGCGAAAGCGAATATCTTCTCAATAAAAATCTTTGCCGGTTAAAAGATATAACCAATCTTTTTATGGATACAGGAATGGGCTCCAATGCTTATTCTGTAATTGAATTGAAAATGGTTGAAACAATCCTGAGCAACAAAGCAGAAGAACGCCGCACAATGTTTGAAGAAGCTGCTGGCGTAAATAAATATAAACTAAGAAGAAGATTAACATTAAAAAAACTTGATGATGTTAAAGCCGACCTTACCCGCGTTAATGATATTGTTTCTGAAGTGGAGAAAAAAGTTAACTCACTTGAAAGACAGGCAAAGAGAGCAAGCAAATTCAGTAATCTTTCTACCGAACTAAGACAACTTGAACTTGAACTTGCCGAAAGAGAATTGGCTCTTTTTAACAGGAATAAAAATCAACACAAGTTACTTAAAGAAGAACTGTCCGGAAAAAAAATACAGCTTGAATCTGAACTAAATAAGTTTGAAGATGAATTAAAGATATTTAAAGAACAGCTTAGCACAATTGAATCACAGTTAAATTCAAAACGAAATGAGATTACTTCTCATACTGAAAAAATTTATAAAACAGAACAGGACATTTCTGTAGGGCTGGAACGAAAGAATTCTTTAATAAAAAATATTGAACGATATAAACAGGAAATTCTTGAATTAAAAACGCGTCTTCAATCAACCGAAGAAACGATTTCTAAGAACTCTGAAAAGCTCAATGATGTATCAAATAGTATTACGTTAAAACAATCTGATAAGTTGCTTGATGAAGAAATTATAAGTCAGAAAAAAGGCTTGCTTGAAGAAAAGCGGAACGCATTAAAAACTATTTCCGAAAACTCCCTGGAGCAGTTTAAGGAATTAACCTCTGCAGAGAATGAGTTATCAAATCTTCAAAGCTCTCTTGAAAGAATAAACAATAATATTAACAGGTTGAACAGCAAGATACAAACGCTTACAGGCAATATTGCAAAGACTGTTGGTTTTATTGAAGAGCTGTCTCTTGACAAAGCCGATGTTGAAAAAAAACTTGTTGAAGCTGAAGACTTTTATGCAAAAAAACAGAAAGAAAAAGAAGACCTTGAGAAAAAACTTTCACAATTAAAATCACAGGAGATTGAAGAAAAGGGAATAATTGCTGCGGTTAACGACAAAATAAATTTTCTTAAAAATCTTATAGATAATCTTGAGGGATTTTCAAAGGGAGCAAAAGTATTACTTGATGATAAATCCTGGACGGGTAAAGATAAAAATCTTCTTGCCAATATTGGCGATGCAGGAGAACAATATCGATTTGCAATTGAAGCGGCGTTAAAAAATAATCTTAACAATATTCTGGTTGAAAGTATAGAAGATGTAAAACGGGGAATTGAATACCTGAAAAACCATGAATATGGTAAGGCATCATTTTATATTTATAACCAGGAACAAAACAACCCGACTTTTTTAGAAAAAATAGAAAAATATTTTTTAACTCGTAAAGCAAAAAAAATTCAGAATGAAAAAGGATTTTTAGGCTGGGCAAATAAACTTGTTGTAACCGAAGCAAAGTGGCAGCCATTTTTTGACAGATTGCTTGATAATACCATTATAGTTGATGAGCTGGAAAATGCATTTTCAATTTCAAAAAAATACAGAGGGTTTAATTTTGCAACTCTTAACGGCGATTTAATTTACAATTCCGGAGTGATTGAAGGTGGTTCAAAACCAAAGCTTGATGAAACATTACTTGGAAGAAAACAACTTTTAGAAAACCTTCAAAAAGAAATTCCGAGGAGAGAAGCCGCACTAAATAAATTGAGAGATGAAATAGAAAGTCTTGAAAACCAGGCTTCTGAAATAGACTTAAAAGTGCTTTCAGAAAAAGGAAGAATACTTATAAATGACCTTGCAAATGTTGAAAAACAAATTGCCCAGTTTGAATATGAAAAACAAAAAGCAGTTGATGAGATTGAGAAAACAAGAAACGAAATACAGGAATTTGCATCTTCTTCTAATAAAATTGATAATGAAAGAGAATCTTTAACCGGAAAAATTTCGCAACTGATTGAATCAAAAAATAAAATTGATGAACAGAAAAAAAATCTTGAAGACGAATTCCAATCCGTTGAAAATGATTTTAATCTTACAGCCAACAAAATAAACGAAGTCAATCTTGAAATTGAAAGATTGAATGGAGAAAAGAAAAATCTTGAGAACTCACTTGTTTACGGAAAAGAAACAATTACAAACATAACCGGAACTATAGCTAAACGTGAGCAGGATATAGACTCTTTTAACGCTGAAATTAGTAATCTTGAAATATCAATTCAAAAAGATTCAGTACTTTTGAATGAACTGAAAAATATCAGGGACAGACTCAATCTGGAAGAAATTGAAATTGAGAAAAATTATAAGTCAGTTAAAACAAGCATTAATGAAAGAGAGCAAACACTCGGTAGTTTAAGAAAAGAAAGAGAAGCAGCATCAAATAAGATTCATGAATCTGAAATGCAGGCAAAAGAAATTGATATACGTATAGAAAATCTGCGAGAACATATTTATGAAAATTATTCACTTGCGATAGAATTGAAAGAATTTGATGATCTCGATATATTTGACTTTAAAGGAAGAACCGATGAAGTTCACACGCTCAAACAGCAGATAAAAAATCTTGGACCAATCAACAGTCTTGCCTATTCTGAGTATGAAGAAGAAAAACAGAGATTTGAATTTTTATCAAAGCAAAGAAATGATTTGCTGGAATCCGAAAAAGATTTAGTTAAGACGATAGAAGAGATTAATAATACTGCTCATCAATTGTTTTCTGAAACGTTTGAAAGGATAAGAGAAAACTTTGTTAAAATTTTCAGAAGTTTGTTTAATCCCGGAGATGAAGCGGATTTAAAGTTAGAAGAAGAAGCAGATCCTCTTGAAGCAAAAATTGAAATTATTGCAAAACCCAAAGGGAAAAGACCAACATCAATAGAATTACTTTCTGGTGGTGAAAAAACATTAACCGCAATTGCACTTCTGTTTGCAATTTATCTTGTTAAACCAAGTCCGTTCTGCGTACTTGATGAAATTGATGCACCGCTTGACGATGCCAATGTTGATCGTTTTACAAGAATATTAAAAGAGTTTAGCGTTAACACACAGTTTATTGTTGTAACACATAATAAAAGAACAATGGAAGCGTGCGAGACACTTTATGGTGTTACTATGCAAGAAGAAGGTGTTTCTAAACTTGTTAGTGTTCGTTTTAATGAGGAACTGGATTTTGTTAATTAGGTTTTTACATAGACATTTTATCTCCGCTCAGATTAAATTTTCTTTTGTTTTAATCTTTATGTCCTTTTATGCTGTTAATGTTTTTTCACAATGGTCTAATAATCCTTTGATAAGCAATGAATTAATTTCGGAGACTAATAATCCAGTTGATATCTCTGTCTCTGAAGATAATCTTGGTGGAGCATTTATAGTTTGGCAGGACACCAAACAAAGTCAAACACCGGATATTTTCTTTCAACATTTTAATGTAGATGGTTATGTTAGTTTTAAGTCTTCAGGCAAAAGAGTAAGCAATTTAAAAGGGCCAAAAGTTAACCCAGTCTTATCAAATTCACATGGAAATATTTCTGTGGTTTTGTGGAAAGATTTTTCTGCTGAAAACAATGGAAATCTTTATATCCAAAAATTACAAACAAACGGTAACCTGTTGTGGGGAGAGCATGGAGTTGCCATTGCACAAGGAAATAATGAAATACTAAACTATTCATGCTCGCTGGATAAAAATGGTATTGCGTATATTTCATTTGTTGAAAAAAACAACCTCTCCATTTCTTCATATACTGTTTATTTTCAGAAAATATCTGCAACCGGTGAACCAATGTTTAATTCACCTATTAGAATTTCTTCATCAGCTAATGCAAAAAATTTCTCTTCTGTTTTTTCTGATGACAAAGGCGGGGCTTATATATTATGGATTGAAAATGAAAACAACATTGCTCAAGTACGCTCTCAGCATATAGATGAATCGGGAAATTTTGATTGGAAAAAAGAACCAAATATTTTATCGGGGCAGGTTGCCAGTGTTTTTATTTACAGAGCTATTAAAGTTAATTCTAATCTTATTTACTTGTGCTGGCAAACTCAGGGAAAGCAAAAGAAAATATATCATCAATTATTTAATTTGGCTGGAAATAATATTTACGGAGTATCGGGTCTTGCAATTCCATGTAAAAAGGGAACACCGAGTAATCCAATCCCGTTACTTGCAAGTGATTCAACAATTATTCTTTGCTGGATTAATGAACTTAATAATGATAAAGATATTTATGTACAAAAATTCCGCTTGAACGGAAAAGTATTATGGAGTGAAGATAGTGCGGCTTATTTGAAGCTGAAAGGAAATCAGTTTGCACAATCAATTACAAGCGATGGACGAGGTGGTGCAATAATTGCCTACTTTGAGAAAGCCGAGAATAATTTACAGCCTGATATTTATGCTCAAAGAATCAGCAGGAAAGGAGAATTTCTCTGGGGAGTTGGTGGAGTGGCACTTGCTAATTCTCCTAACAGTGAGAAAAGTTATTTGAATTTAATACCGGATCAGAATAACGGTGTAATTGGAATTTTTAAAGAAAAACGTAATGGTTCTATTGGTATTTATGGACAAAGGGTTTTTTCTAATAAGACATATTCTTCGCAGGTCGTTGATTTTTCTACAACTCTTGTTGGAGATTCGGTTTTGATTAACTGGAAAACCTCAAACGAGAAAGAGATTTTTACTTATAAAATTGATAGATTAATTCAAGGTGAGTCTGCCGATTCAAGCTGGAAAGAAATTGCTACAATTCTTTCAAACGGCTTGCAGAGGACAAACAATTATCAGTACCTCGATTTTCCAAATACAGCAGGCACAATTTTTTACAGGCTTCGACAATATGATAGAAATGGTGTTGAGCAGCTGAGTGAAATAACAAGAGTTGATTTTATTTCGGAAGATATTAATGAACCGATGGTGTTTCAAAATATTCCTAATCCGTTTTCAGACTCGACGAGTATTACATTTATTCTTCCTTATGAACAACGGGTTAAATTTGAAATCTATAATTCACGCGTAGAATTGATTAAGGAATTTTATATTGAAAATACTATCGCGGGGAGAAACAAAATCTATTTTTCCGCAGAAAACATTCCGCCGGGAATTTATTTCTATCGTTTTACAGCAGGCGATTATACGCAAGTGAAAAAAATGATAGTAACTCGTTAATGATAAACACCTGGAAATGAAATATTTTGAAGATGAAAGAAAAATCACTAAAAATATTTGTCGATTTTGATGGAACAATTACCAAAGAAGATGTCGGAGCGGGAATTTTTTTGCATTTTGGAGATTATAACAAAGTAATGGTTATTGAGCAAAAGATTAGCAACCTTGAAATTTCGGGTGCGGAAGGCTGGGAAAAATTATTCAATGTTCTTCCTCAGGTTGATGAACAAAAATTAACAGAGTTTGTATCTGACTTTAAGATTGACGACACCTTTAAAGATTTTGTTTCTTTTACCGAAAAAAATTTTCTTGATGTTTTTGTGTTGAGCGATGGATTTGATTTTTATATCGAAAAAATTTTAAGAAGAGAAAATTTATCACACTTAAAGTTTTATTCAAATAACCTGGAAATAAGACAAGATGGAGAAATGATTCCTTCATTTCAGTATCGTGACGAGGAATGTAACAAGTGTGCAAACTGCAAACGTAATCATATTCTTGCTAATAGCGGCGAGGATGAATACACCGTTTATATTGGCAATGGAAGCTCTGATGTTTGTCCGGCACAATATTGTGATTTTATTTTTGCAAAAGATACTTTACTCAAGTATTGCGAAAAAGAAAGAATTTCTTATTTCCTTTTTAACAATTTTAATGATGTGAAACAGAAACTCGAAAATTTATTAAGTAAAAAAAGATTAAAGAAACGACATCAGGCTGAAATAAAACGAAAACATGTGTACCAACTTGGATGAATAATGAAAAAGTTATCGCTAAAAATATTTAAGTACAGAAGCTATACACCAATTCCATTTATTGTGCTTATGTTTATTTATCAGCAAGCAAATATCTGGAGTTTAATTCTCGGTTTTATAATTGCAACCATAGGTGAATCAATTCGCCTGTGGGGTGTTAGCTGGGCTGGTAGTGAAACTCGGACAACAGGTGCTGTTGGTGGATCATTCCTGGTAATAAGCGGACCTTTTGCATATGTTAGAAATCCGCTTTACGTTGGAAATATATTAATTTATTTCGGACTTGGAGTAATGTCGTTTGCAATATTTCCGTATCTGCAATTATTCGGATTGGTTTTCTTTTATTACCAGTATCATTATATAGTTAGAGAAGAAGAAAAATATCTTCTCGAAACTTTTGGGAAACAATTTGAAGATTATTGTAATAATGTCCCAAGATTTATTCCGAAGCTTAAAGCTTATAGAAATCTATCAGTTGAGCAGCCCGAGTTTATTCTTAAAAAAGGTTTGCGTTCTGAAAGAAGAACTTTGCAGGCTTTAAGTTTTGTTACAATCACACTTTTATTGTTGTGGTTATTGCAAAAATTTCCTTTTCCATGGTTTTAATTGAGGGAATGATTGGAAAATGAAATAATGATAGTTGCAGGAGAACTTTCGGGAGATATTCACGGAGCTTCTTTAATTAAAGAATTAAAGAAGTTAAATACCGGCGTATCTGTGTGCGGAATTGGCGGAGATAATATGGTCGCGGCTGGTATGAAAGCCAATTATCACATTAATAAAATGGCTTTTCTCGGATTCATAGAGATAATTAAACATATTCCTTTTATCAAGAAAGTTCAAAAAGATTTAGTTGAAGTTGTAAACAAAAATAAAATTAAAACTATAGTATTAATTGATTATCCTGGTTTTAATTTAAGTCTTGCGAAAAAACTGAAGAAGTTGAATACTAAAATAATTTATTATATAGCTCCTCAAATATGGGCATGGGGAAAAGGAAGAATCAATAAAATTAAAAAACTGATTGATGAAGTTCTAGTTGTTTTGCCCTTTGAAGAGAAATTTTTTAAAGAAGAAAACATAAATGCGGCGTATGTTGGGCATCCGCTGATAGAACAAATTGAAAATTATAACTTTCTTTCTAAAGAAGAATTGTTTTCTAAATATAATCTTGACTTAACAAAGGAAATCTTGCTTGTTTTGCCGGGAAGCAGAAAACATGAAGTTGAAACAATTTTTCCCCCGGTAATTGCGGCTGCAAAAATGATAGCGAAAAAACATAATCTCCAAATAATTGTTCCTTCTGCTACCACAATTGATAAAGAAGTTTTTGAATCGCATAATATTAAAAATGTATTCAAAATAGTTGATGAAAACGTGTATGATTTTTTAAGATATTCAAAATTTGGGATTATTAAATCAGGAACATCAACGCTGGAAGCAGCTTTAATGGGTTTGCCAATGATAGTGGTTTATAAGGCTAATTACATTACTTATTTAATTGGAAAAAATCTTGTAAGGCTTGATAAAATTGGATTGGTCAACATTATTGGAGATGAATTCATAGTTCCGGAATTGATTCAGAATAATATGACTACTGAAAAAATAATTTTAGAAACCGAAAAAATTTTGAATAACAAGAATTTGTATGATTCAATAAAAAATAAATTGTCTTTCATAAAAGAAAAACTTGGCACCAAATCAGCATCAAAAAATGCGGCAAGAATAATTTGCTCGGTGATGAATGAAGTTTAAAGAAATATATCGTAGCGTGCTTAGATTTATTGGCAATTATATTCTTGCATTTGCAGTTGATTTACTTTGCGGTACGTTAATTGTAACTAAAGAGAATGAAAAAAGTATTCAAAAACTCGAAGCAGGAAGAAAAAACTATATTCTTGCATTCTGGCATGGAACTATGCTTTTTCCATGGTTCGAAAAACGAGATAAAAAATTTCTTGGACTTATAAGTCAAAGCAAAGATGGTGAATTGCTTGCAAGAATGTTAAAGAAATGGAATTACAAAGTAACTCGCGGCTCCAGTTCAAAAGGAGGAGATGTTGCACTTGGAATAATTGTGGATTATCTGAAATATGAAGGCTCGGTTGCAATTACCCCCGATGGACCTCGCGGCCCAAGGCACGAAATGAAAGCTGGTGCAGTGGTCGCTGCAAAAAAAAGCGGTCTTCCACTTGTGTTGCTTGGTGTTGGATATAAAAACAAGTTCACTTTGAATAATTGGGATAAGTTTGAAATACCAAAACCATTTTCTAAAGTTAAATTAATTTTTTCAGAACCAATTTATGTTAACTATGATTTAACTTATGAAGAGACTTCCAAAGTTATTTCAGAGTGTGAATTGAAACTGAATTATTTGCAAAATAATGCAGAAAAATTTTGATGTATAAACTTCTGGATATTATCAGAATAGTGCTTTACCCGTTCATACCTGTTTACAGGTTGATAATATTTGTTAGAAACTTGTTCTTTGATAAAGGAATATTTAAATCATCTGAAGTAAATGCAAAAGTAATTTCAATTGGAAACCTGACAGTTGGCGGCTCAGGAAAGACTCCTGCAACAATTTATGTTACTAATCTTTTTAAGTCGTACGGTAAAAAAGTTGGTGTATTAAGCCGGGGTTATGGAAGATGGACAAAAGGATATTTGCTTGTGTCTAAAAACGGCGAATATGAGGTTGATGTTGAAAAAAGCGGTGATGAAATTTATCAAACTGTTTTGGAATGTAACGTTCCTGCTGCCGTATGCGAAAGAAGAGTCCCCGGCGCTAAAAAATTTATTAAAGATACTGGCGTTGATACAATTATTCTTGATGATGCATTTCAACATAGGTGGATTAAACGTAACTTAGATATTCTTCTTGTGGATCAGAAGTTTTTAATTTCTTCAAATGAAATGCGAAGAAAATTGTTGCCAACAGGATTTTTGCGGGAACCATTTTCTTCTGCAAAAAGAGCAGATGTTATTATACTGAACCGAAAATTCTGCGGCAAAAAAGAACTGCCGGTTGATTTGCAAAAATATTTTATTTCAAAACCATTGTTTATGGCGTATTATAATACCGTTGGTTTTGTTGATGTTAAAACCCAGGTATTGTATAAACCAGAAGAATTTGCAGGACAAAAAAGTTTAGTGCTTTGTGGAATTGCAAATCCCAAATCATTCTGGACAGCTTTATCTGTTTTGAAAATTGAAACCACCAATAAAATGGTTTTTAAAGATCACCAGTATTTTACCGAAGAGAATATTCAGGAAATAAGAAAACAGTTTTACAGCACAAATGCACAATCGGTTATAACAACGCAAAAAGATGCCGTAAAACTTAAAAAATTTTCAAAAGAACTTGATGATATAGACATCTTCTATTTGAAAATAGAAATGAAGTTTGATGAAAAAGAAAAATTTGAAAAGTTTGTTTTAAACAAAATAAATGAACCAAAATAAATAAATTAACAATGCTTGGAAGGTTCAGAGCATTTAATAAAAATATAATCAGGAGAAATGATATGGCTTCAAAAAGCAAAAAGTATGTATACTTCTTCGGTGGCAATAAAGCCGAAGGAAAAGCTGAAATGAAAGAACTCCTTGGTGGCAAAGGTGCAAATCTTGCTGAAATGGTAAACATAGGTTTACCTGTTCCGGCAGGGTTTACAATCACCACGGAAGTCTGCACAGTTTATTATAAAAACAACAAAAAATTACCCCCCGAATTAGATAAACAAGTTAAAGATGCGCTTGCTAAAGTAGAAAAGGAAATGGGTGCAAAATTCGGTGATACTAAAAATCCGTTACTTGTTTCTGTTCGTTCAGGTGCACGTGCATCAATGCCGGGTATGATGGAGACAATTCTTAATGTTGGATTGAATAACGAAACACGCGAAGCTTTAATTGCAAAAACTAACAACCCGAGATTTGTTTATGACTCTCATCGTCGTTTAATACAAATGTACTCCGATGTTGTTATGGAAAAAGCTGCAGGAATAGAACCGGCAGAAGGAATGGGAGTAAGACAGCAATTGGAAAAAGAACTTCATAAAATGAAAGAAGCTCGCGGTGTTCATGCAGATACAGATTTAACAGCAGAGGATTTAAAAGAATTAATTGAAATCTATAAAGCTAAAGTTCGGGAAGTTCTTGGTAAACCTTTCCCCGAAAATCCAATGGAGCAGCTTTGGGGTGCAGTATCTGCAGTGTTCCAAAGCTGGATGGGTAAACGTGCAATTTCTTACAGAAGAATTGAAGGAATTCCAGATGATTGGGGAACAGCAGTAAATGTTCAATCAATGGTATTTGGCAATATGGGCGAAACATCAGCGACAGGTGTTGCATTTACCCGTAACCCTGCGACAGGTGAAAATTATTTTTATGGTGAATGGTTGACCAATGCACAGGGCGAAGATGTTGTTGCAGGAATAAGAACACCAAATCCTATTAATGAAGTTGGTAAAAGTGAACATACGGCTCACCTAGTGTCTTTGGAAACAGGAATGCCATCAACATATAAGCAACTTCATAAAATCCAGAGAAGCTTAGAAAAGCATTACAAGGATATGCTTGATATAGAGTTTACGATTCAGGAAGGTAAACTTTATATGCTGCAATGTCGTGTGGGAAAAAGAAATGGTCCGGCTGCAGTAAAAATGGCTCTTGATATGTACAAGGAAAAATTGATATCAAAAGAAGATGCTGTTATGCGCGTTCAACCATCACAACTTGATGAACTTTTACATCCGATAATTGATCCCGCGGCTGAATTAAAAGTAAAACCATTTGTAAACGGATTACCAGCCGGTCCCGGTGGAGCTGCAGGACAGGTTGTCTTTACTGCAAATGATGCAGTTGCCTGGGCTAAAGAGGGGAAGAAAGTAATTCTTGTTCGTGAAGAAACAAATCCGGAAGACATTGAAGGAATGAGAGCTGCTCAGGCAATTTTAACTGCACGAGGTGGAATGACTTCACACGCTGCTCTGGTTGCTCGTGGCTGGGGAAAATGCTGCATAGTTGGTGCAGGTGCAATTAAAATAAATATGGAAGAAAAAACTTTTTCTGCCGGCGATACAACAATTAAAGAAGGAGAATGGTTAACACTTAACGGCTCTAAAGGAAATGTTTACGCTGGTGAATTACCAATGAAAAAAGCTGCTGAAGAAAATCCAGACTTCCAGGCATTTATGAAACTATGTGATCAGGTCAGAAAACTTAAAGTAAGAACCAATGCCGATACTCCTGAAGATGCAGCAAAAGCAAGAGCTTTTGGAGCCGAAGGAATTGGTCTTTTTAGAACTGAACACATGTTCTACGGCAAAAATTCTGAAGAACCTTTGTTTAAACTCAGAAAAATGATTCACTCAAAAAGTGAAGCAGAAAGAAGAAATGCTCTGGATGAACTCTTCCCGTTTGTTAAAAAAGATGTGAAGGGAACTTTGGAAGCAATGGATGGATTCCCGGTTACATTCAGAACTCTTGATCCGCCGCTGCATGAATTTGTTCCGACAAGAATGGATGAAAGAGAAAAACTTGCCGAAAGTCTTGGAATATCTATTGATGAATTAAATGCAAGAGCAGATTCATTGCATGAAAACAATCCAATGATGGGACATCGTGGAGTTAGATTGGGAATTACCTATCCTGAAATAACCGAGATGCAGGTTCGTGCTATTTTTGAAGCAACTGCTGAGTTATTAAAAGAAGGGAAAAAACCATTTCCTGAAATAATGATTCCCGTTACATGTCATGTAAATGAAATAAAACATCAGTATGAAATTATTTCAAAAGTATATGATGAGGTTTGTAAAAAATTCGGTTTAAAGAAAATTGCTCACTTAACAGGAACAATGATCGAAATTCCTCGTGCAGCGTTAACCGCAGATGAAATTGCAGAGACTGCACAATTCTTCTCGTTTGGCACAAATGATCTTACTCAAATGGGATTTGGATTTTCACGTGATGATATTGGTGGTTTCTTACCGGAATATCTAGATAAGAAAATTCTTCCCGAAGATCCTTTCCAGTCAATTGATCAAAAAGCAATTGGTAAATTGATGGAGATAGCTGTTGAAGGCGGAAGAAAAACCAGACCTGATCTAAAAGTTGGTATTTGCGGTGAACATGGCGGTGAACCAAAGTCAGTTGAATTCTGTCATAAAATTGGTTTGAACTATGTAAGCTGTTCACCTTTTAGAGTACCAATCGCAAGACTGGCAGCAGCACAAGCCGCTGTTAAAGAAATGCGATCAGCTAAAAAAGTTGGAAAGAAAAAATAATTAAGTCTATTTGGTCAAGTTCTTCTGATAAAGAAGGACTTGACTTATTAAAAAATTAATTGCAAGGATGATATATGAAATTATCTGAATTTAGTTATAATTTACCAAAAAACAATATTGCAAAATATCCGGTTAGTCCACGTGATAAAGCCAAATTAATTGTAGTCAATAGGGAAAAACAAACAATAGAAAATGATGTTTTCTCTAATCTTCATCATTATCTTGAAGAAGGTGATGTGCTTGTCATAAATGAATCAAAAGTGATACAGGCAAGATTATTTGGCAAAAAAGAAAAGACACAGGCGAAGATAGAAGTTTTCTTGTTACGAGAATTAAATGCTAACGAATGTATATGGGATGTAATTGTAGACCCGGCAAGAAAAGTTAGAATCGGTAATAAAATTTATTTCAATAATGATCTCTGGTGTGAAGTAATAGACAATACTACATCAAGAGGGAGGACGGTAAGGTTTAATCAACCAAACGTAATTAAGGCCATTGAAAAAATTGGAACAACACCTTTGCCGCCGTATATTAAAAGAGACGCAGAACCATCTGACAGAGAAAATTATCAGACAGTTTACGCAAAAGTAGAGGGTTCCGTTGCAGCTCCAACTGCGGGCTTGCACTTCACCACCAAACTTCTTGAGAAGATTCAGAAAAAGGGAGTAGCAATCGCTCCAATAATTCTTCACATAGGACTTGGTACATTCAGACCTGTTGAAGTTGAAGATTTAACAAAACACAGAATGGACTCTGAATATTATCACATAAGCAAAGAATCAGCGGATAAAATTAATCGAAGCATCAAGAACAGAAAAAAAGTTTTTGTTGTAGGGACAAGTACAATAAGAGCACTTGAAAGCAGCGTAACCGCCGAAGGTTTTGCAAGAGAAAATTCTGGTTGGACTGATAAATTTATTTATCCTCCTTATACCTTTAGAAACGCAAGTGCATTAATTACAAATTTTCATGTTTCTGAATCGACACTTATAATGCTTGTGTGTGCTTTTGGTGGAACCGAATTGGTAATGAAAGCATACAAGAAAGCACTAAAAGATGGTTATCGCTTTTTAAGTTATGGCGATGCTATGTTGATTTTGTAATTTCAGGAAATTTTAGTTGAAAACAATTGCTATAATTCCTGCCGGCGGCAAGGGACTGAGAACAGGTAAATCAATTCCCAAACAATTCTTAAAATTTGATGGAAGGGAATTGATTGCCTATACTCTTGAGATATTTCAAAAATCTTCTTTGATAAATGAAATAATAATTTCAGTCGCGCCGGCATATTTTAATAGAATGAAAAAAATTATTCAAAAAAATAATTTTACTAAAATTTTAAAAGTTGTTGAAGGTGGAAAAGAAAGACAGGATTCTGTTTATAATGCATTGTTGAGTATAGAACAAAAGGAAGAAGCTATGGTAGTTATTCATGATGCGGTTCGCCCATTCCTTTCAAAAGAATTACTTAACAAAGCCATAGTGACAGCAAAGCAAAAAGGGAATGCGATTGTTGCAATAAAATGTCGGGATACCCTTGTTAAAGGTAATAACGATTCAGCAAGAGTCTATGTTGATAGAAATAAAGTCTATTACATTCAGACTCCGCAGGTTTTTAAGTATTCCGATTTGATGTACTCTATGACCATAGCAAAGAAAATGAAATTAAAAGGAACGGATGAATCTATGCTGGTAAAAAATGCTGGTTATAAAATAAATCTTGTTGAAGGCTCAATTTTAAATTTTAAAATAACGGAAGCAGAAGACATTAAAATATTAAAGAAAATTCTAAAAGCGGTTCATTAATATTTGTAAATTCAAGTATATTGTAAATTTTTCGATTATCAATTGAAACTTATTTTTTGAAATGCATCTAACTATTAACAAATAATCAAATTGTTAGTTTTGTTTTTTGTTTATTATATTGCAAATGAAATCTGAATGGAATTAGTTAAATGTTTTTATTAGGATTAATAATACTACTATCATACCTTGTGGGTTCTATACCGACAAGCATTATTGTAGCTCGTCTCTTCGGCGGAATTGATATAAGAAATCATGGAAGCGGAAATGCTGGAGGTACAAATGTAATGCGTGTGCTTGGTTGGAAACTGGGAATTTTTGTTATCCTTTTAGATGCTTTTAAAGGCGTTATTGCGGTTATTTTTATAGCAAGACTTCATTATGGAAATATGCCTTTTAACAACCTTACTCCATTTGATGATTTTACTTTGATTCAGATTATTGCAGGTGTTGCTGCTGTTGTTGGTCATATATGGACTGTGTTTGCAAGTTTCAAAGGAGGCAAAGGAATTGCAACAGCTCTTGGCATTTTGCTTGTCATTTCAACCATAGATATCCTTGTTGCTCTTGGAGTATTTATAGTTGTCGTAGCTTTGTCAAAATATGTTTCTCTTGGTTCTATTACGGCAGCTATTGCTGTTCCAGTTACAATGGTAATTCGTGAAAATGTTTTTCATGCTGAAGTCCAGGGCTATGGAACTATTCTCCCATTTATTATTGGACTATCATTACTTGTGATTTTTACTCACAGAAAAAATATTTTGCGTATAGCAGCAGGAAACGAAAACAAAATAAGTTTTAAGAAGAAAACAAATCCTGTTAAATGAAAATCTCTGTACTTGGTGCTGGTGGCTGGGGTACAACTCTTGCTATTCTTCTACATTATAACGGGCATAACGTTACTCTGTGGGAATATCAAAGAAAGTACGCAAAACAACTTATTAAGAAGAGAGAGAACAAAGTATTCCTTCCTGGTATTGAAATTCCTGAAGAAATAGAAATTACGAATGATCTTGATATTGCATGTGAAGACAAAAATATGATTGTCCTTGCCGTTCCTACTCAATTTCTGAGATCAGTTTTAGAAGAGATAGAATACAAACTAATAATGAATAGTATATTTGTATCGGTCTCAAAAGGAATTGAACTTCATTCAACAAAGACAATTACACAAATGGTAATGGAAATTTTTCCCGGGATAGATGAATCGCAGGTAGGAGTTTTATCTGGTCCGAGCCACGCTGAAGAAGTTAGCAGAAGAATTCCAACAGCAGTTGTATCTGCATCAAAAAACAAAGAGACTGCAAGGACAATTCAAACAGCATTTATGACTCCATTCTTCAGAGTATATTCTTCAACAGATATTCTGGGCGTTGAGCTTGGCGGTGCTTTCAAGAATGTTATTGCAATTGGAGCTGGAATTATTGAGGGTGCAAAATTTGGTGACAACACAAAAGCGGCAATAATGACTCGAGGAGTTGCAGAAATTGCGCGACTTGGAACAGCGATGGGTGCTCGTCTAATAACTTTTTCTGGTTTATCCGGTGTTGGTGACTTAATAGTAACTTGTATGAGTCGTCACAGCCGTAATCGTTACGTCGGTGAACAAATTGGCAAAGGAAGAAAACTTAAAGATATATTAAAAGAAATGTCCCAGGTTGCAGAAGGAGTTGAAACCTCAAGAGCTGCTTCAATGCTTGCAAAAAAATATAATGTGGAAACTCCTATTACCTTTGAAGTTTACAAAATGCTTTTTGAAGATAAAGATCCAATAAAATCTACTACAGATTTAATGACCCGCGATATGAAAGAAGAACATTTATAACAAATTCTTCTTCTCTTCTCAAATTTATTATTCCAGTTTTCGTTTAATGGTATTTAAAAATTTTCAACAATAAAAGTTGAAATTATTATTTTTGTTTTAGTGATGAAAAGTAATTCAGAAATATTAGACACTTCAGTTCAATACATAAAAACAGTTGGACCCAAAAGAGCAGAAGCATTTGAAAAAGCAAATCTAAAAACAATTAGAGATTTACTGTTTTACTTCCCTTCTCGTTATCTTGATAGAAGCACTTTGCTTACATCCGGTAAAGCATATAATGTAATTGAAAAAGGATATGAGGGTGAGCTTACAATTATTGGCAAAGTTGTTGATAAAGAGAGAAAGCATTTTGGAAAGAAAGATATTTTGAAAATCACTCTTAGAGACAGTGATGGTTTTTTTGAATGCGTGTGGTTTCAGGGAGCTAAATACTTTGTTGATAGATTTCAGGAATCCGATACTTTTGCAATTTCAGGAAAACCCACAATATCTAAATTTGGACAACTCACTTTTGCTCATCCGGATTTTGATAAAATATCTGATGATGAATCACAGGTATTTTATAGCACTGGAAAAATAATCCCTTTTTATCGCATTCCAAAAGAATTGAAAAACTATAACATAGGTGATCTGAGTTTTAGAAAAATTATTTCCTATGCTATTGATTCTTATGTTGATTATGTTGAAGAATCTTTACCAGCCAGATTAATAAAAAAAAATAATCTTTCAGCATTAAGTGTAACAGTAAAAAATCTTCATCAACCGGAAAGTTTTTTACAAATAGCGGAAGCGAAAAAAAGATTGAAGTATGAAGAACTATTTTATATTGAGGTGCTTGTTGCTTCAAGAAAAAATAATTATAAAACAAAACTTACCGGCAATTCGTTTTCTATCAAGACAGAACTGGTTACATCTTTTATAAAAAATTTAAGTTTTGAATTAACATCTGCTCAAAAAAAAGTTTTGAAAGAAATACTGAGTGATATGAAATTATCGCAACCGATGAACCGGTTGCTGCAGGGTGATGTTGGAAGTGGAAAAACAATTGTTGCATTAATTGCAATGCTGGTTGTTGTTGATTGTGGTTATCAAGCCGCATTAATGGCTCCGACTGAAATTCTTGCCGATCAACATGCAAGAAATATTTCTAAATTAATTTCAGCTTTTTCAAAAAATTATTTTTCAAAAGAGATAAAAATTTCTCTTATTGTTGGAGGACAGGCTAAATCAAAAAGAGAAAAAGAACTTGAAGAAGTTGGATTACAGCAATCAGATATAATAGTTGGTACACATGCATTGTTTGAAGAAAGAGTTCACTTTAATAAACTGGGACTGATTGTAGTTGATGAACAACATAGATTTGGAGTGGTTCAAAGAGCAAAATTAATTGGTAAAGGAATCACTCCTGATGTGCTGATAATGTCAGCTACTCCAATTCCACGAACATTAACGATGACTTTATATGGTGATCTTGATGTTTCTGTAATAAATGAAATGCCTAAAAACAGAATTCCTATAAAGACTTACTTGCGAGGTGAAAGTAAGTTGCATGATATTTATAACTATATAATCACAAAACATGCTGAAGGAAACAAAGCATTTATTGTTTATCCATTGGTAGAAGAATCAGAAAAATTAGAGCTGAAAGCCGCAGAAAGTTATTATAATGAATTGACAAAAACTTTTTTCAAAGATCTAAATGTCGGTTTAATTCACGGCAGAATGAAATGGCGGGAAAAGGAAGATGTCATGCTTTTATTTGCAGCTGGGAAATATGATGTGCTAATTTCGACTACTGTTATTGAAGTTGGTATTGATGTTCCTGATGCAAATATCATTGTAATTAATGATGCACATAGATTTGGTTTATCGCAGCTTCATCAATTGCGCGGCAGAGTAGGAAGAGGAAATAAACAGGCATATTGTATTCTTGTAACAAAAGATGAATGGGTTGCTTCATCAAACCGTTTAAATGAGAAATTGGAATTTCTATCAACTGCTCAATTGGAAAAATTTAAATCATCTGTCCGATTGCAAACAATGGTTAAATATCTCGATGGATTTAAAATTGCAGAAGTTGACATGAAACTTCGTGGACCCGGCGACATATTCGGGATAAAACAAAGCGGCTTCCCGGAATTAAAATATTCCGATATAACAAGCGATGTTGAAATATTGGTAAACGCAAAACAAGATGCATTCGAACTTGTTGAAAAAGATCAGCACATAATGTATGATGAAAATGCAGTTGTAAGAAAAAATCTTCTTGAACACTATTCATCAAAATTGAATTACGCTAAGATTGGTTAAAAAAATTTTATCAACAGAAATTTTTTCACAAAAAATTTTTTTATTTTTTTCTATCACGATTTAAAATTTGTTGACAAAAAAAAATTATTACTTATATTTGGATAGAAAAAAAAATAAATCGGAGACAAAAATATTTTTTCATCACTTAATGATAGATTGAATGTTGCATTCACATTCAATGTTAAACCCGAGGGTGAGGTTAACAATGCATTAGTGTCTCCATTCCGAAAATCTTCACCAAAAAAACCAGTTCAACAAATTAATGATGTTTATGCAGAATGGGACACATGGTCGACCATAAACGCTGTTCATGCGGCTTTGACGAAGTATAACAATGTTACAATGATTGAGGCCGATTATGATGTGGTGGAAAAATTAAAAAATGTAAAACCTGATATAGTTTTTAATATTGCAGAAGGTTTTTACGGAACAAGCCGTGAATCGCAAATTCCTGCAATACTAGATATGTTAAATATTCCTTACACTGGTTCAGATCCTTTAACTCTTGCTCTTTCACTTGATAAAGGAAGAACGAAAGAAATTTTATCTTATCACAAAATTCCTACACCAAAATTTTTTGTTGCAAAAGAAATTTCTGAAATCGAAAAAATTAATTTTAATTTTCCATTAATTGTTAAACCTGTAGCAGAAGGATCAAGCAAGGGGATTTTTAGTTCTTCATTAGTTCAAAATAAAAATGAATTGATGAATGAAGCAGAAAGAATATTTAACGAATACAATCAACATGCATTGATAGAAGAATTTTTACCGGGAAGAGAATTTACTGTTGCTATTATCGGCAATGATGGTGATTTAGAAATTCTTCCAATAGTTGAAATTAGTTATAAGGATTTTCCTGAAACCTTTGTTCCAATTTATTCTTATGAGGCAAAATGGATATTAGATACGAAAGAAAATCCTCTTGATGTTTTTGTTTGTCCCGCAAAGATTGATAAAATGCTTGAAGAAAAAATAAAATCAATTTGTTTGAAGACATATAAAATTCTTCGTTGTCGCGATTGGAGCAGAATTGATGTGCGGCTTGACGCTAATGGCGAACCAAACATAATTGAAATAAATCCGTTACCGGGTATTCTGCCCGACCCAAAAGAAAATTCATGTTTTCCTAAAGCTGCAAGAACTGCCGGATATGATTATAATACAATGATAAACAAAGTACTTTACGCGGGCTGCAAAAGGTATGGTTTAGTATGAAGCAAAACAAAAAAGTTTTAATCTGCTATAACTCGCCGGTTAGTCTGTATGATGTATATACCGGCAAACAACAAACTGAGATAAAAGATAATCACGATTTATCTGAAAGCGGATTTGCAAAAGAAATTAAAATAATTGAAGAGTCACTTTCAAATTATTATTCCAATGTTTCTTCTTTGCCAATCGATAAAGATATTTGTAAAGCAATCGACAATATTCAAAAATATTCTCCCGATATAATTTTTAATCTTGTAGAATCTGTTGAAGGAATTTCTTCTTTTGAGTCTTATATGGCGGGAGTATTTGAATTAATGAAAATAGAATACACCGGGAATAACCCACAGTGTCTTGGAAATTGTCTTAATAAATCACGCACCAAACAAGTTTTAAATTTCTATAATATTAACACACCAAAGTTTTTAGTTTATTATCCCGGGAAGAGAATAACACAAAAAAGTTTTTCACTAAAATTTCCCGTAATAACAAAACTTCTTAAAGAAGATGCCAGCATAGGAATTTCTGAAAATTCGGTTGTTAAAAATTTTGACGACTTAAAAACTCAATTAAAATTTTTAACATCCACATACAAACAAGAAATTCTTATTGAAGAGTATATTGATGGAAGAGAATTCAATGTTGCAATACTTGGTGGAAAGATTCTTCCGGTTTCTGAAATTTCTTTTTCCGGTTTACCTGAAGAACTTCCCAAAATTGTAACTTACGAAGGCAAATGGATTGAAGATAGTGTTTATTACAAATATACAATTCCGCAATGTCCTGCACTAATATCTGCTGAACTGCAGACAGTAATAGAAGAAACGGCTATTACTGCTTTTACAGTCTTGGATTGCAGAGATTATGCAAGAGTTGATATTCGTGTTAACAGTAACAACATTCCCTATGTAATAGAGTTGAATCCGAATCCTGATATATCAACTGACTCTGGTTTTTTCAGAGCTGCAAAAGCTGCAGGAATGAATTATAGCGAGTTATTATTTTCTATTTCAAATTTTGCAATGCAGAGAAAAAAATGATTCGTAAACTGAAATCCGAAGATAAACCGCTCCTTGAAAACATCTTAAGAAGGATACCAAACTTTAAAACTGCAGATGTTGAAGTTGCTCTAGAGTTGATTGATATTGCAATTAGATTTCCTCAGCAAACGGATTATAACATTTTTGTTTATGAAGAAGAAGGAAATTTATTCGGTTATCACTGCACAGGCCGAAGACCAATTACAGATGCAGTATATGATTTGTATTGGATTGTAGTTGATCCAGTTTCGTCAGGAAAAGGAATAGGTAAATCACTTTTACTTCACGCAGAAAATTTTGTTAAAGAAAATAACGGAAGATTAATTCTTGCGGAAACATCTTCAAAAGAAAATTACGGAAAGACAAAAGAGTTTTATATAAAATGCGATTATGAACTTCTCGCTGAGATAAAACATTTTTATTCAGTTAATGAATCGCTTTTAATTTACGGAAAATATTTAATGAATAACTTATAGGTTAAGTGATGGAACTTTGGCAGCAATTGATTAGGAACAGTATTCATACAGTTAATCAGCTGGTTGAAAGATTTGGGATTGACAAAAATGTCGCTGAAAGTCTTAATGAATTTTTTCAGGTAAGAATAAACCCTTACTATTTAAGTTTAATAAAATA
>CAZQSR010000002.1:0-7171 GCA_964596145.1 uncultured Ignavibacteriaceae bacterium | reverse complement strand
TGATCCAATCTGGTTACAATGCGTTCCAGATATAAAAGAACTCCAGGACTTTGATGCAGATGATGATCCTTTGCTTGAAGATGCGATGAGTCCTGTTCCAAATATTACTCACAGGTATCCCGACAGAGCTTTGTTTTTAACAACAAGTCAATGTGGTTTATATTGTCGGTTCTGCACAAGAAAAAGAAAAGTTGGTAACCAGGAAAAAATTTCGATGAAAGGATTGGAAGCCGCTTTTAAATATCTTGAAGAACACACTGAAATACGTGATGTTATTATGTCTGGAGGCGATCCACTTATGCTGACTGATGTAATGTTGGAAAAAATTCTAAAACGACTTCGTCAGATTCCTCACATTGAGATAATCAGACTTGGAACAAAAATGCCCTGCGTTCTTCCTCAGAGAATAACACCAAAGCTGTGCGATATGCTGAAGAAATATCATCCAATTTATGTAAACACACATTTCAATCATCCATGGGAAATTACAGAGGAAAGTTCAAAAGCTTGTGAAATGCTTGCAAACTCAGGTATTCCTGTTGGAAACCAGATGGTGTTGATGAAAGGGATAAATGATGATGCTGCAGTAGTCAAAGAACTTTTTCAGAAACTCCTGAAAATAAGAGTTCGTCCGTACTATATGTATATGGCTGACGAAACCAAAGGAGCAAATCATTTTAGAACCTCTGTTCAAAAAGGATTAGAAATTGTTGAAGCATTAAGAGGCTGGACAAGTGGTCTTGCTGTTCCTCATTTTGTAATCGATGCACCCGGCGGTGGAGGAAAAATTCCTTTAACCCCGAATTATGTACTTCATCATGATGAAGAAAGAGTTGTGCTTCGTAATTTTAAGAAAAAAATATTTGTTTATAAAAACGTAAAAGAAGAAAAAACTTCTGAACCCGAGAAAGTTCTTTATCAGAAAGAAAGAAAAAATATCAAGACACGAAAAAGTGTAGTTTCAACAAGAAAGATTACACTTGCACCTGCCGAGGATAATTAAAGCAGTACTATTAATAAATTCGGCAGCAAAGAAAATTAGTTTCTTATCGAAAAGGATTGAAGCCATGAAAAGGCTTCATTAAGCGAATTAAAGTACTTGATATTCATTCCTGAATTTAATGCAATCAATTCATGAAACTCTATTTTGGTAGAATTTTTTTTCGAATTTATAATTGCTGTAGGTTTCCGGATGGCAGGTTTTAACCTTTGCATAATTGAAGCCATCTCTGCAAAAGAAATATCTTCTATCAGTTCGTTAGTATCAATAATAACAAGGTTGCAATCGCCGTCGTTTGTTAAATCTATAATTATATTCGCAAAAGGAATTGATTCTGCACTTATTAAATGTCCAACAGTCTTGATCATCAAAATATCATTTTGTCTTGATGTATTTATCTGAATTTTCATGGAAAGAAAATCAGTAAACTACTTTAATAGGTTCCATAAGTCTTTTTCAAGACTTTCTTTTGGTGATTCAATAATTTCACCCACTACTTTTCCCTTCTTGAAGATGTAAAATGTAGGGACAAGATTTACTTCAACAAAAAGTTCGTCATCTCTTAAAGTTTTTTTCTGACGATTAACATTAATTAAAGCAATATCCTGAGCAGGAAAATTTATGTAATCTAAAATTTTATAAAACCGTGGGACTTCTCTTCTGCTGTCACTGCACCAAGTGCCCATAACAATCATAATTTTATAATCTGATAAATCGGGCAACAGCTTTAATGTGGTAGTATCTACTTCGTAAGAATCATATTCTGCTTTCCACCACCAGGAAAAAGAAGTATCTTGGAATGCTTCACGTGAACAATAACCAATTAACATTGGTTTCCCTGATTTTTCATCTACAATAATTTTATTTTCTTGCGAAAATAAAAATTGACCAAAAAGCAAAAAGAAAAACAAGAGGTATTTCAATCTAATTCCTTTCATTTATGTTATTTAAACGAGCGTCAATTCCCCAGTAAAGTTTTGTCCTCAAAATTTTAAAATAACTTGCAGATGAAGTGTGAATAAGTTTTAAAGGCTTATTACTCTGAAAAACTGTAAGTTTGGCGGGAGTTGTCATTTCTATTACTCGTTGTCCATCGCAGTTAAGATTTATAAAAGGGTGCTGTGAATTTACCAATATAGAAATTTTTTGCATTCCCGGAAGAACTAAAGGACGCAGAGTTAAACTGTGTGCGGAAATTGGACTAAGAGTTATTACATTTGCTCTGGGACTAACGACAGGTCCACCTACAGATAAAGAATAACCGGTTGAGCCGGTTGGTGTTGCTATAACCAAACCATCGGCAGAAAATGAAGAGACATATTCTTCATCAACTTTTAGAGTTATTTCAATCATTTTAGGCCAGGCACCTTTTCCTATTACAAAATCATTTACAGCAACAAACTTTTCCTTGTTAGTTGTTGCAACAAGTATCATCCTCTCTTCTATTGTGTAGTCTTTATTCTTGATATCTTTAATCAGTGAGCCCATTTCATTTATATCTATCTCCGCAAGAAATCCGAGCTTGCCAAGGTTAACACCTAGCACTGGTTTATCGTACTTAAGTGCAGTGAAAGCAGTATTAAGTAATGTGCCATCACCACCGATAGAGATTAATATATCACTTTGTTTTGCAAGACTGGAAATTGGTTTGAAAAAATGATTAGAAATATCAATAAAATTTTTAAGGTTGTTACAAAGAATGAAATCCAGTTTATTCTTTATTAAAAGTTTAATTAAAGAAGATAATACTTTGTTTACATTCTCTTTGTCGGTATTGGCTATAAGTCCTAATTTCATTTATTCTTTCGGTGGATTTTCTTTTTTGTCTTTTTCAACTTCGTCAACGTAATTTAATTTTAATTCTCTAACTATTTCGTTGATGAATTTATCTTCGTATTCTCCAAGATTTCCTTTTGTCTTTGCAATTAACATATCCAGCGTATCAATTGCATACTTTGCCATTTCAAGATTGCGCTCAATCTTATCGGTCATAGGATTTTTTATCTTTCCAAGAGACATCATTGCAAGCTGTTGATTTTGCATAACAAGCTGCATAAATAAAAATTCGTTATTATTTGGTTGATTCATATTTACTCCACAAAAATTAGTTGAAATTTACACCAATCAATTTAACTTATAGTTTTGTTTTATCCGAAGGATTCTTTGTTCCCTTAAATAGTAAAATTGTGGGAGTATTGCAATCCCTTTCTCGGTGTTTTGCTCTTAGTTGATCGGATAAAGTATATAGCATTGAAAAAAATATTTTTATTGTTTCAAAATTCTTTTTTACTACATACAAAAATATTAAATTGAACTACAAAAATCATAAAAGGAATTTTAATGGCAAGAACAACGGTCTCAAAAGCAGAAGAGATACTTGAAAAAGAATATAAATGTTTAAATCATGGATTTGTACGACTAATAGATTATATGGGAAGCGATGAGTCTATCGTTCAGGCTGCAAGAGTAAGTTATGGAAAAGGAACTAAGTCTGTTAGAGAAGATAGAACGCTTATTCGATATTTGATGAGACATTTACACACAACACCATTTGAAATGGTTGAGCTAAAATTTCATGTTAAGCTGCCAATCTTTGTTGCAAGACAATGGATAAGACACCGCACAGCAAATGTAAATGAATATTCAGGAAGATATTCAATTATGCCGGACGAGTTTTATCTGCCAATGGATGAAGATATAAAACCACAAAGCATTACCAACAGGCAGGGAAGAAGCGATGAGGAAATACCTGCAGATAAAAGAAAAAAAGTTGTTGAGATTTTACTTGCAGGACAAAAAGCTTCTTTCGATAGTTATAATGAAATGCTTGAAGATAATGTCTCCCGCGAACTAGCCAGAATTAATCTTCCGCTTTCACTTTATACTCAATGGTACTGGAAGATTGATCTTCATAATCTTTTACACTTTTTAAGATTAAGAATTGACGAACATGCACAGTACGAAATAAGAGTTTATGCTCTTGCAATGGCAGAGATTGTAAAAAAAGTTGTACCGCTTGCATATGAGGCATTTGAAGATTATATAATTAATGCAATTACTTTTTCAAAAACTGAATTAAAAATATTGAACGAATTTATTCCTGAAAAAGTAGATGAAAACAAATTAAAAATGTTTGATTCCAAATATGAGACTCAGGAATTTTTGGATAAACTGAAAAAGGTAAAAAAATTATAAATCAAATTAAAAGAGATTGCTGCTGCAATCTCTTTTTGTTTTTAAACTTTTAATCTAATTCCAGAATATATCATTCTACCACTTATTGGACCCCAAATTAATGAAGCATCAAAATATTTACTGTAAGGGTTTTCTGGGCTTATGATTGGATTGGTTTGTTTATAATTTAAAATATTTTCAGCACCAATGTAGAAATCAAGCCAGTTATTAAAAATTTTGCTGACTTGTGCATTCAGTATAAAAAATCCAGGAGATTTATCACCTCGCTGGAATTCAACCGGATTTAATTTTGTAGAAGGAATTCTCTTTTCACCAAACCATTGAATTGTTAAATCATATGACATCTGGTCATCTTCAGCATCTTCTTGCTTGGTAGAATAACTCATATTTAACAACATTCTGTTTTTTGATGTAAATGGTTTATCCCGCCACTCTCCATTTAATTCTTGTTTAACATCAAGAAACCTGTAAGCAAGTCTTAAGGAAAATTTTTCAATTGGCAAGATATTTAATTCAAATTGCAGGCTATTTGAATAAGCCCCATTTTTAAGTGAATAAAAATTTATTTGTTGTGGATTCAGGTCTAAATCTGCAACTGTTGTATTTTCAAATTGTGTTCTGTAAACATCAATAGAAAACGTGGCTTCGCGGTACTGATATAAGAAATAATAAGTGGCATTGAAACCAAAATTCCACGCTGATTCTTGTTTTAAACCATAACCAAAAGATTCAGTTTGACTAATAATAAGATCTCTTGAACTTGCAAAGCCCGAAGAATATTCTGCCAATATATTCGATGTTCGGAATCCACGACCCGCCGCAAAACGAAGAACAAAATCTTCATCAATTGCATATCGTATATGAAGACGAGGTGAAATCATTAAACCGTAATAATTGTGATTATCAAGACGAATTCCTGAAACTAAAGAAAACATTTCATCTGGTTTAAATGTATATTCAAAAAAGATTCCGGGTATTCTCTCAACTCTTTTAAAATTATTGTTAAAAAAGGTTTCATCATAGTTATCAAACAAAAAACTAAAACCGGTTCTAAATTTATTTACTTCAGTGTCAAATATGGACTGGTAAATAAAATTTAAATAACCTGTTTTTTGTTTGCCTGAATAATTCCTGATTCCAAAAAAGGAATTATTTAAATAACTGGAATAAGTAAGTTGTAATCCAAAAGACCTGTATGTCTTCTCGGGAAAAAGATAACCAGTTTTTGCATAAACATTAAATTGCTCATTATTCGCACCATATCTATATGTGTGTGTGCCGGGATTTTGATGATTTAATGTTCCGCTTTCTTTTATATCTTTTATAAATTGAAATCCATATTGTCCTTCTATACCATTTTCAGTATGAAAACTCCATCGCTGCATAAGGTTATAGGTTTTAAACTCTGGCATATCATTAAAGCCGTCAGAATTATTATCTGATGAATGCTGTCTTGTGCTAGAGTGCAGCATTGATATAACTGACAAATGTTCCGAAAACAGTAATCCATGAATAAGATTACCCTCGAATCGTTTATCATTATCTCCATAAAGATTGAAATAAAATGGTTTTAATTGATAGTTTATTGGTATTTGCATTTCAACATCAATTTGTCCTGTTATTGATTCAAATCCATTTGCAACCGAGCCAATGCCTTTTGAAACATTAATAGAATTGATCCACGTGCCGGGAATAAAAGTCAATCCCGTAGAAGAAATTAATCCTCTTATGTATGGCAGATTTTCCATAGTTGTTTGAGTATATATTCCAGAAAGACCGAGCATTTCTATTTGTTTGGTTCCTGTGATTGCATCGGTGAATGAAACATCAATAGATGGATTTGTTTCAAAACTTTCAGAAAGATTGCAGCAAGCAGCTTTTAATAATTCTTTCTGATTAATGGTCGATTTATTTTCTATTCCAAGGTAGTCTATTTCTATTGAAGGTTTTTCACTAACAATTTCAACTTTTTTAAATTCATGAACAATGGGAATTAAATTTACGGTCAATTCGGTTTCATCATTTATAAGTAAAGTATCATTTTGGTATCCAATAAAACTAATAAATAGTTTTTTAGATTTTTGCGAAAAAGGAATTGTAAATTTTCCATCAATACCTGAAGTTGTTCCTATGTTTGTCCCTAACCAAAAAATCGTTGCACCGACTAGAGGAGTGAATTTGTTTTGAGAATCAATTGAATTAATTGTTCCTTTCAATTCTTCCTGACTTAAAGAAGTCATGATTGAACAAAAACACATTACTGCTGTTATAAAAAATCTCATAAGACTCCTCCATCTTAATGTGTGTTTGGATTGTCTCTGTAAAGACAACATTTGGGGAGATTATTATAAGTACTGTCGGAAGACTTATATTTGTCGTTATCATGACCAGCAATTGCAATTCTGTGTTTAAGGGAATCAAGTGTTATTGTTGATTCATAAGCAATTTTTAGTTTCTTAGTACTTTTATTCCATTTTGCATACTTAACTTCGGGTATTTTAATAGATTTTTCAATACGTTCTTTGCACAAAGAACAATTTCCCGAAACAATAATTTCTGATTCAATTACTTCAATTTGTTGAGATATTAAATGTGCTGCAAAAAAAATTATTGCAACAATAAAAAATAATTTTTTCATTGGGTTTCCTTTCTTGTTAATAAAATAGTTTAATAACAGAAGAAAAATCTGTTACTAAAGTTTAAGGTCTGGACGTAGTTTACCCTAAATGCGGAAGGAACAATCGAGCAGAAAAACACGGGAAGCAGTGTATAAGGATTTAGGAATCGCTTTTGATAAAATTTCTGCCGGTGCCCGAGAAGAAATATTAAGATGTGCAATAACCGAAAAGGTTTTTTCAAAAGAATTGAATTTGAATTTTGAGGATTCAGTCGGATGGTCAATAATTTTTATTATTATAGTTCTATCCGAGCAACAAGTCATTTTGCAATTTGTTGTTGTGTTACAACAATCTTTGT
>CAZQSR010000001.1:0-66856 GCA_964596145.1 uncultured Ignavibacteriaceae bacterium | reverse complement strand
ATATGAGCAGGGTAATATCTAGTTCCTACAGGATATCTTCGTTTAGCCTCTTCAATCAATTCTTTTTCAGTCATAAATATATAATTTATATTTATATTCAATATTAGAATAAACTAGTTTTAAAATAATTAATCCAGAATTATAAATATATAAATTGAATTTAAATTTAACATAATCTGTATCAGTAGCTAAAGCTACATATTGATAATAATTACTAAATTTAAACGTATCCAAATTAACATAGTCTATAATTTGAATATCCTTTGAAAATATAATAATTCTTTCTTCAGCAGGATTAAAATAAACTTTAATAGGAGTTTCTAATTTTTCCCAAGAACTGTATTCATATCCAGGAATTTTAACGGCAGCTTCAATAGCTAACATATTGCTTAGCTTATACTCTCTTTCAAATTGAGAATATATATTACTTACTATGCAAGATAAAAGAATAATTAAAAATACTTTTTTCATATTATAATTTTTTTATATGGAGGATTTCTCCTCCATATTTAATTTATTTATTGATAACTCACACCGAAACCTTCATCAAACCTATTTACATAGGATTCTAAACGTTGCTTTTTATTCATTACCTTCCATTTAGAAGGTTTTTCCCAAGAAGGGCATTCTCCATGTAACCAACCTGAAAGAATGTTTTCATTAATTTTTATCTTTTTTACACAAGGATTAGATCCTCTATCTGTGTGTAAAATTTTTTTATTGATAAATTTTGGAAATTTATCTTTAGGATTTGAAATATCAACTTTTACTTCTTGTTTTGTTGTGTGTTTAACACATCCATTAATTCTACCTTGTAGTTTAACGGTAATTAAAATTGTTTCCATTAAATAATTTGTTTAATAAGATTTTGTAATTTATTATTTATTGTCTCAGTAACTTTTTTTTGAAAATCATCTCTTCTAATTTTTATTTGACCATCAAATAATCTTTTCATTTTCTCATAGCTATTATCGCATATTGAAAACTCTAAATAATTATGGTTAGCAATTATTATTTTATTAGGTTCTAATATTATTTTAATTTCTAAAACCTCAGAATCAATAAACCTTCTTCCAGTTTCTGGACAAGTAAATAAATCTACATTTGAATTATGTGTAAGTTTACGTACTAACTTAATAGCTTCTAATTCAAAGTTACTTTTTAAAATTCTATCATCTTTAGTCATAGTTTTCCTTGAAAATATAACTAGGCGTTGATAAAGCCTTTTTAGTTTATGGAACATTTTTATTTAATAAATATTTAATTTAAAGTGGACCTGGAGGGATTCGAACCCTCGTATCCACGAAAGGATCCTTAATAAAATACACACGTTTACAATTTACAGTAGTTTTTCTGCCATTTTATAAAGAAAAATGATAAAACTTGGGACTGTTAGTTTAACAGTCGCTCCACCACCTAATTTTGAGAAAATTAGGAAAACATTATTTGCCTATCGCCTAGCATAGGAGTTTATCATCTCGGCACCTTGCGTCTACGCATTTAATGAATGATAAATCTTCTTTTTTGTAACTTTTCTGTTCCTAAGTCGTTACTAACTTGGCTCAATTATGCAGCTAGCTGTACAGCTGCTGGACGAGCGAAAGAAATTACTTTCTTGTCAGTTATTGTTTTTCTATTTTTAAGAGTATCGTTCTCTACGTGTTTTATTACACCACTCTTCCGGGTCAAAACCATACAAGCCCTTTTGTTTTTATTTTTTGTAATTTTCAAATTTAACTATTAAAGTATCAACTTGTTGTCTTCTTTCTAAATTTTTTAATTCAATTTTGAGAGAATCTAATTGATACTCATATTTTTTAAATTTTTGTTCAGGAATTGATGTATTAATACTAATTATTAATAGAAATACAACTATTGCTCCTAAACTTCCAATTTTAATCCAATCTTTCCACATAATTTAAAAATTAAAAATCCCCAGAAAATAAATCTGGGGATTTTTGTTTTAATTACTTTAAACCTTTTACAATTGCAGTTTCACTACCAAAAACATTATTATTTCCGTATGGAGAAACTCCTTTCTTTGCCCATTCAAGTTCTACTTCAAGTTTCTTAAGAGCAATCATTTCAGGACGAGATAACAATGCTTTAGCTTTAGCATCAAATTCAGCTGCTTTTAAATTGTTCTCTGCTTGTTCAACTTTAGAAGCAGATAATTTATTAAGTTCAGCTTGTTTAGCAGTAGCTTCAGCAGCATCAGCAATGCCAGCAGGTATATCAACATCAGTAATACGAACTCGTGAACAACTTACATAAAAAGCAGGAAATTCTGTTTTAAGTACATCGAAGATTTTTCCTTCAGCTTCTTCACGTTTTGATAAATTAAGTTCAGATGCTGAATATTGAGGAATAACCTGTTTAGCAGCAGATGATAAAGTAGTCATGATTTTTACGTCTAATTGGTCTTTCCCAATAGTAGAATGAATAACATTAACTTTTGAAGCATCTAATTTGTAATCAATAGATACAGCAACAGGAGTTTTCATGTTGTTTTTATCATTGAATTCAAACTTTTCAGTAAGAGTTTTCTCACGAACATCATATTCAATCATATCATCCCATAACCAATGAAACCCGGGATTAATACCCTCACCATGAACAATTTCCATGTTAGTTTTACCACCCCAAGACACTTCTACACCACGATGTCCTGATTCTACACTTTCACAACTACTCAGTAACGATACAGTTACAATAACTAAAAGAAATAACAATTTTTTCATTTTTTATTTTATATTTGTTTAAAAAGAAAGTTTTTAATTTTAAGACCTAATTTTGAATATTTATAATATACGTCTTCGGTCACTAGTGAAAAAATTAACAATACACTAGAAACTAAATTAAAAATAGCTCCTATGACAGGAATTAATTGACATATCCAAAAAAGAATAACCAAGATTAATGGAAATCTTATTCTCTCATCTTCATCAAAATATGAATATTCATATAATCTTCTGGAAATTTTCCAAAGTAAAAATCCCCAAATGAGTTGAGTTAAAATTAGTATTATCATTCCTCACCTCCTTTTCTTGGTTTTTTAAAAAACCATTTCAAGAATACCATAACTGCCATTGCTACTATAACAATAACAATTAAACTTAGTGCACCTTTGATTACCATATTATAAATTTTTATCTAATAATTTACGCATATCAATAAAATTACTTTCTCTCATTACATTTCCATTTTCAAATACAAGTTCAAGTTCGTCAGTATAACCATTATTTACATCAAATTGTTCTTTAGAACTTTCAATTGTGGAATAATAATTACCAGATTTATGTAATTTAAGAATACCTGCTTTTGAAGCTTTGGTCATATCAGTTTTTGGAGATTTTCTAATATCAATAGGTTTACCATCAATTTCTACGTAAGAAACCTTAACAGCCCATCTATCAGTATCACGAGTCAATCCTTCTTCTAATAATCCACCTCCAGAACCAGTAACAATGTTATCAACGGACCACCCTGTTTTTATATATTCATTAAACAATTCAGGAATAGACTTTTCAGTCATTCCGTCACCTTGAATAAGTCCTACATTATGATTAAGTACTTTATAACCTTTATCATTTATATGATAGCCATAAATATTACCTAACATTTCAGTGTATTTGCAAATATTTGATAACGGATCACCAGAATCTGGACGAAAGACTGTTCTTCCAGGACGATTTATAATGAGATCTTTTACATCAGAACGAGATACAACAGTTTTGATAAAATTGTCTGAATCATATGAATCAATAACAATACTTAATGTTGCTTCTGGATGAGAACGTTCAATTTGAGCTTTTAAATAATCATATTCTCCTTCTCCAGGACTCCACACAGTTGCTACACTATGTTCAGTTGCCCATACTGAATTTCCTACTTCCAATCCTCCATAATAATCTTGAATTAACTTTCTAGCTTGTAGATTGTCAGTTCCAAGAAATGATAAAAGATGTCCGGCACCACCAATACATGCTGCTTCATTAAATGATGCACCACGGTAACCAAAATCAGTAACTGCAAAATCCATCGTAAACATATAGTCAGATGATTTTTCATATGCTGGTTTTATATTTTTCTTAATATTAAATGCACGAGTAGCTACAGCTGATGAATACCAAATCCACATAAGCCAATCTTCGAAATGACTAACCATAGGAGCAAACCATTCTTCTGTTGATTCCATAGTGAAGCAAACATTAGATGTTGGAATTAAACTTCCTTCTTTTGCTGCTTTTATACGGAGTGGAAAATATCCAAGTTTTTCAACTTTTTCCCAAATTTCTTTTGGAAAATAATTATCGAATCCAAAACAAGATAATGAATGAAAGTATCCTTCTTCAATGTCTTCTTTTGTAATTTTACGAGTAAAGTATTCTTTGATAATGTAATCAATACCAAAAAATACAATTTCATTGTGTTGGCCTCCTTTACGAGCTTCTCCATAATTGTAGAATCTCGTCATGTTTTTAGGTCTCTGTAACCAATGCGTTATTTTATAAGCATCAGTTGCGATTGTTGGATTAAATTTCATTTAATTTGTATTGTTTTTATTACTGAATATAATAACTTAGATTTAGAACAATGTAAATTTTTAATATAATTTTCACATCCTTCAATAGAAATAAAAGGTAATCTTACAAAATATCCAATTCCTATTTCATTTAATATAAATTTCCAAAAGAAAAATAAATATTGTTTTTGTATATAAAAATTAGAATCACCTTTAATTTGAACTATTCTATATTTCATTTTTGATGTTCTTTTATAAATCTCAATATTATTTCTTTATTACATTGTGCGTTAATACTAGATCTTATACGATAATCTTCAGATCCTGGATCAAATAATTCAAGTTGATAACAAATATCCGTTTTAAGATCAACAAGTTCTTTATTTGTTAATAAAGAAAAATCTGAAGTTTTGGAAATTTTTTTCATTTTTTACTTTTTAAATAGTCATAAATTAATTGCCAATCAGTATTAGGATCAAATCCTGCTTTATCATCAAGAAGTACATTAAAATAGAATTTTTTATCATAATTTCCATATGTTAATGTTCCTTGAGTTTGTACTTCAGGATTTTCATTAAAATAGTCAAAATGAATACCTTCATCTCGAAACACTTTATCATAAAGAACAATTTGTTCAGGATGGGAAGCTGTCCACATAATTAATTTAATTTGTGGATCATCTGATAACATCTGAAGAGGAGCAATTGCTTCAGGAAATATATTTGTTGGAGTATTAGTATTACTATAATTAGCTTCAATACATGTAGCATGTAAATCAATTGCCCAATAAATTGTATCCCAATTACGTTCTTCTTTTAATTGGTAAGCTCTCTCTATAGATTTAATGATTCCCATATACGTTTTCCCATTTGAACTAAAGCAAAAGCTTCTGCATTTGTTACTCCGTAAATTATAGCAATATCACAAATTGGAATGCCGTGTTTAAAGTCAACATACATATCCATTAAATTGTCCTGCAAAATTGTTACTTCTTTCATTTTATAAAAATTTTAATTAATATTCCAAACTAATTCTAAAGGTATTTCTTTTTGAGAAATAATACCATCTCGACAAAAAAGAATTTCCATTTCTAATTCTTGAAACATAGTAGTTTCAAATTGAAATAGTTTAAATCCGTTATTATAAAGATTAATTGCATCTTCTGCCGTAAACCACTGATTCATATTTTCAATGGATTTACCTGCAGAATTCCAAATATATCCATCTTTTCTATGAAGTTCATTAAAGGACATTGGGAAATCTTTAGCTATACCATTAGGACATAAAATGTGTATCTTTTTTCTTAAAATTCCATTTTTAGTATACCACATCCCATCCAGATCTTCTGGATTTTCTATTCTATAAATAATCCTAGATTCCATTTTTAATATAATCTTCAAATAATTTTACGTGTTCGGTGACTAGAATATTTTTATAATCTTCCCTTAGCTCTTCAAAACTAAACCACTTTAATTCTTCAATATCATCTTGAGGAGTGGGAGATCCAAATATTACTTCACATTCATACAAATGTGTCATAATACTCCGATCTTTTATTCCACGATAACGCCAATCTTCAATTTTTCTTGAACAGATAAATTTAAAATTACCTAACTCAAGTCCTGTTTCTTCTAATCCTTCTCTTCTACAAGATTGAATTTCATTTTCATCGTTTGGATCTACAAATCCACCAACAAATCTGTATTCTTTTTGTGTAGGTTTTCTACCTAAAAGAACTCGATTTCCTTGTTTAATAAGTAAATCTACAGTGGAATGAACGATTGGATATTGATTGTAGACAGAATAAATAATTCCAGCTCTAAAATCTTCTGACTGAAGTACTTTTTTGCTAACTTTATTTCGAATATCAGTAGCTGAAATATAAGTAGTTGGTTCTAGTTCAATACAATTCCAAGTGCCTTTATAATAAGGAATAAATGAATCTCTTGATCCGTACAATGTAACATTTCCAGAGGGGAATACTTCTCGAACTTTTATATGAATTTGATTACTCCAAACATCATCTGATTTATTATCAGGTAATGGAAGAATAACAAGATTTGAAAATAATTCTTCAATCATATATTTTCGAGTGATAAAATCCAATGGATGTCGTTTAGTTCCTATAGCAGTACTTGTCCCAAGAAATAGAATTACTTTATCATGTCGATCTACTACATATTGTATTAAATCAATATGAGCTTTGTGTAAATTATGAAGTTGAAATCTTCCAATAACAACTCCAATATCAGTTTGTTTTTCTTTCATTTATAAAATATTTGTATTAGATATCTAAGTATTAAATATATAATTGTACTATGATAAAATGAAGTAAGTATAAAGTGAAAACCTAGATCTTCTATATTTTTTAATACAAAATAAATTCCAATAAAAGGAATGTAAAATTTTAATTTTTTCATTATATTAAATTATTTTGTTTAAACCATTCAATAATTATTTTCATTCTTAAATAATCACATCTATCTGACCAATACAACCAAGGAATTTCATTTCCATCAACTAAATAATAATCAACATATTTTTGATTTTCTTTATTAATAATAAAATCTTTAAATCCAGATTTATAAAATATATTGAGTAAATTTTTTGCATGAGATTTATTTATTCCATTTTTTCCTATATACCACATCAGTGACATACGTTTACTGGACATTGAAAAATATTTTTTACTTAATTTTGAAATTTTATCAATTGGAGATATATATTTTCTACCTCTAAAATCTAATTGTTTTAATACAATTTTAGAAGGCTCATTAATATCTGCATAATCATTATACCAAACAAAATATTCTCTTAATGTTGCAAAAGAATTAAATGTTTGATATGATATTGAAACTTCACCATTTAAAACATCTTCAAAATTATTATTTAAAAATTTCATTAAATCAGATTTATATCTAAAAACAAAAATTCTTTTATAAGGTTTTAACTTATTTTGTAGTTTTGAATTTTCATGTGGTCTAAACCACCATTCATACTTAATATGATTTTTTATTTTCATATAATTTCTGTTGATAGTTCAGTTAATATCTTACCTAACAAATTTTCTCCCCAATTATCAATATTTTGCATTGCATCTTGAGAACTGTACCCAATTCCCCAAATTTTATCATAAGGAGAAGCTTCAACAAAAATTTGTCCAGTATGAGCTAATAATTCAGCTTTTGCTGATTTATCTTGAGTAAATCTACAATATAATCCAGCTTTTACTAAATCATATTTATACTCATCCCAAATTTTTGAATCAAAATTTTGTACTTGACGACCAAGAGCCTTCATTTCTTTGGGATTAGTAGATTGTTCAATTAAAAGAGCAGTCTTCCAATCTTTAAACATGATAGCTTTTTGATGCATCATCATTTGTTCTCCACAATTGTATTTGAATCCTCCGTAAATAAATCTAGAAGAAGTCCAATTTGAGAGTTTAGATTTCCAGAAAAAATGGTATTTATTCATTTTATACTCTTATTTAGAAATTCCAATAGCCAATCCAAGACAAAACATCAACAACAATCCAAAAATTAATGCTACTAATGTCCCGTTAGGAATAATAGCATAATCCGACTGATTTTCAATTATAGTTTTGGCTATAATTTTATCATTTTCAATAATATAAACAAAACCGTCTTTGTTGTTAATAACAATTTCAACAGTATCTGTTTTAGCACTTTGTACATCTAAAATTTCTTTTTGAGAAATATTTTGTACACTAGTTTCAAAATCTCCATCCATTGAATTACAACTGATGAATAAAATAATAGAAAATAAAATTAAGAATAGTTTTTTCATTTTTTTGTTTTTAGTTTGAAAAAGGAAATTATTTAAGCAAATTACAAATTAGAAGTTTGTCGCTTTGCAGCAGAAGTAGCTTAAATATAGCCTTTTGTTTATGTTTAAAATTGGGAATGTGATAAATTATTGCAGTAATAGAGCTTTTAGAAGTAATTTATCAATAGCCAAAAATAATAATCAAAAAATCTCTCCCGAAGGAGAGATTAAATTTAAATTTCAGCTTCAAGAGCTTTCAATTCAAGTTCTGCACGCAATTCAGGGGTCATCACTGCGTTTACACGGGCTTCAAGCTCCTTCAATTCAGCTTTACGTTTTGCAATTTGAAGAACAGATACTCGAGTTTTTAAGTCTTGTTTCCATTCATCATATGTAAAACCGAGCCATTTGAACTCAGCTGCTACACCAAGTTCTTCACAAGCTGCCGGATATCTTTCAGACCGATCTTTCAAGAATACAAGTATTTCTACAAGTTTTCTCTCATCTCGAACTGTCATGATATCTACAGAAGTTCCTACTGATTCAGAATATCTGAATTGTCCACCTGTAACATATACAGGACGTTCTGCGTTAGATACTTCTGCTTTTTTAGCAGTTAATTTTTCAAAAAGAGCAATTACTCTCTGATCACGTGTCAAAGTTGTTTCCTTTGTTTCCATTGTTTAAAATTGTTTGATTTGTTATTGGCAATATTGCCTTTGTAAGGTTCTGCGCATCGAACACAGAGTATTTATTGATCAGTAAATACTTTCCACTATAACCTCTCCAAGTTTTGTATTGATTTACTCGAGCATCAATACTTCAGATGGTATCTATCTCCATCGCTACTATTTCTATTCCATAGAATATGTAGACGTCAGGTTAAAATGCCTGCCATTTTTTAAAGAAGAGAAATTGTTTAAGTAATATATAATCCAAATTTATACGCCTCACGGCAGAAGTAACTTAAACATAGCTCTTTATATTATAAGGAAATTAATTAAGAAAGTAGGCACTGTGATGAACAGTATTAGAAGTATCTTAATTATAGCCTTAAAAAGTTCAGAGACCAGGACTTGAACCTGGACGTACTTTGCAGTACAACGGACTCCATCAGTTATTTTTAGAAGTATCTGATATATAGCCTTTTGGAAATTATAACAGAAAAAACTTTTCCGTCGTGTCTACCACTTCCACCATCTCTGAATTTTATAAAATATGAAATTGAATAAGTAAAAATTCATCTCTTTCGAGATAAACTTGGATTCGAACCAAGAATAACCAATTTAGAAGTAACTTATTCATAGCATATTTAAGAATTAGTCAATCACTCTTTTTTTCATGTTCTCAAGAGGATCAAATCTTTGTTGAATTCCAACAAAGTAAATACCCTTAGGTACAATTGTGTGTCGGTGATCTTTTTTAGGAAGGATTTTTTTAGTATCCATACCTTCATTATCTAAATGTTCTTTTAAAGAATGATTTAAAATACATTCTTCTTTAACATCGATTACAAATCCAGAACTTTTTTCGTACATATCATAATCACCAAACAAAGCATGAAAACTACCACTACGTTCTGAAGCAGCAATAAATTGTTTTTCTACTTTTTTTAAATTTTTCGGCAGAGTTTCAAGAGAAAACCATTGAGTGTCTCCCTGATGAAATGATTTATTTTGAAATTTCATATTTTTATTTTTTAATTAGCACTAATCCAAGAATATTCAAGTTCTACAGGAATTTCATTAGGTCTGTGCCATTTAGCACATTCTAAAGCATTTGTAAAAGTTGGGCAAGTATCTATCAAGTAAATACTTCCAGTTGATGGACAAGTCATTTCAATCCAAGCATAAGGTTGATTTAATTTTCCATTACTATCTTGAAGAAAAGGGTATTTTTGTTTAGAATGAAGTATTCTTATTTTTTCTGTATAATTGTTAGGGTGATTAATAATTTTTTCATCAATTACAATAGCATCAAGCATTTCAAGTAATCCTTCATTACCAAAATTTTCTTTTACAATAGTTACAATTGCAGCTTTTATATCTTCATTTGTTTCCTTTTGAAATATAATTTTAGCAGATTCAATTTTTTGACAATTTTCAAAAATTTCTTTTTCAATAAATCTCCCATTTACATAAAATTGTTCATATCCATCCTCAAATGAAACAGCAGAACGTTTAGTGTTATGTAAATCATTATTTGAATTTCTTGAAATAAAATTAGGATATTTTGAAATAATTAATAAATTTTCAAATTGTATAGACATAAAAGAATGTTCTACAAAATCTATAATCTTATTAAAATTATTTGATAATTCTTTTTCAATTATATTAAATTCATTGTTAAAATAATCATAAAAAGAACACCATCCAAAATCAGTATAATTAATATAAGAAGAAAAAGCAAAATAAGAAAGTTTTTTACTCAAAATTTGATTTCTAAGTTGATGTCTAATTAGATTTCCAAATTTATCAGTAATTTGATCCCAAACTTGATTTTCAACTTGATTCTCAACTTGATTCTCAACTTGATCTAAAACTTGATCTAAAACTTGATTCTTAACTTGATCTTCAACTTGGTTTCCAACTCGAGTACTAACTTGATTCCCAATTTGATTTCCAAGTAAACTCCGAATTTTATCTTTAACTCGATTCCCAAATTGATTCCAAATTTGATTTTCAATTCGAATTAAAACTTGATCTGCAATTTTATTCCAAATTTGATCTTTAGTTTGATTCAAAACTTGATTCCAAATTTGATTCTTAACTGGATTCAAAACTTGAGTTTGTTGAATGAAATTAGCAGCTAGTTGGCAAGCTAATGGAGAACCTACTACTAATACTATTGGTTCTTTTAAATTACAAAATTTATATAATTCTTTTCCAGATTTAATTATATTTTCTTCTGTTTTAGAATTATATAATTCATAATTAAAAATTTTATTCAACCATTTCTCTCTGTATAAAGGGAGTTTACTTTCTTGTTCTGGTGTTAATTTTGTTATCATTGTTCTTAAATTTAAAAAGAGGAGAGATTTCTCTCTCCTCTAGTGCAGGCCAACTGCTTTTAGTTGTTTATAGAAGTCTTTATATTGATTGTTTTAATTTTAGAAATTGATTTAGTAGATTTAAAGACTTCTTTTTTACATAATTATAGAAGTAACCAAATCATAGCCTATTAATAAATTAAAAAATCAATAGTATTGAAGGGGATTTTATTAGTGGTTGGTGATTTCGAAAGGAGTTAAACCTTTACCTCCAGTTGTAAGCTGGTGCTCTACGAGAGCTGCGAAATTTAGAAGTAACTAATAAATAGCCTTTTATATTCCCATATACTCAATTGTCTTTGTATAAGATGATTTGAAATCATCAAATAAAAAGTGAGTTTGAGCTGTTTCTTTTGATACTAATCTTCCACGAGCTTCAACATGCCAAAGCAGTAAATCATACACTGAAACTTTAGGAAGTTCAATATATGGTTTTAATGCTTCAAAAAATTCTCCACTTCGATTACGAGAAACATATTGTTGAAAATTGCCAAAATCTAAATCCAAATGAATATATTCTCTGGTAAATAAATCATATACTCCAATCATTGTCATTCTCGCAGATGAAGTAAGAAGTATGCAATTTTGAATAGTATCAGGTCTCCATAAAGAATTTGCAGAAGCATTATCTCTTTCCATAACTCCTGCAACACATTCTTTAATATCAGAAAGAGATCCTCCATTAAAATTATGTGCAATCATTAAGAAATAACGATAATTTTCTTTTGCTGCTTTGTTAATATCAATGTCAACATATTCAGCACAGGCACCTTTACGATTTCTAACATCTCCAGAATAGCATCCAAAATTTGAACGGTAAGTTCCATTATATCCAAATAATATTATATTATTAGAACCAAATAAATATCCATGAAGGTCAATATCAAGATTTCCTCTTTCATCATACCAATGAATGAATGAACGAAGAACAGTTTTTTCACCAGGAACCGGAACTCTTTGGCCTCTAATTAATGGAACAAGTGAATCATTCAAAGTTCTCATATTAGTTGGAAGAGGAATCTTTTTTAATTCCTCATCTATCCAACAATCTCCTATTTCAGATAATGATTTGAATTTTTCTTTAATTGTTTCAAAGATTTTTGATTGAATCATATCAACAACCTCAGAATCAATTGCAGGAAGATCTGGAAGTTTAGTTCTTTTACGAGCACCTTTAATCATAATACTACGATTAAATTTCATTTCTCGTCTTTCCTCAAAGTGAGTATATACCTCAAAAAGAACTTTATTTGATGAACCAATTGCAATTTTACTAAAGACATCAAGAATTTGTTGAAGCATATTACCCTTAGCATTACGAACAAGATAATCAAGTCTTCTCATGAATTCACCAGGTCTTTCCGCAAGCTTATTCAAGCCTTTAGAAAATGATAAATCAAAAGCACGTTGAACATCACCATACCAAGAACTGATTTTTTCATTTCTAAGTAGATTAAATGCTTTGTATGCACGTGGAAATTGATGTTGAAATTCTCCTGGATGAAGTATTTCTCCAATACGAATCCATCGTTGATCTTTTAATTTCATTTCTTTTACATCTAAATTAGATGCTTCAAGAAGGCCAAGAATGGTTCGACGTTCTGAACGTTTGAATTTTTTAAATTTAAACATCTCACGTTTAGGATTTGATTCCTGTTTAAATCCTCTCCATCCACTTCTTACAGAAATAGTTTTACTTGGAACCGCAGGCAAAGAAATATCTCCTCCACTTAAAAATACAACAATTCGAAGTACATCTGTTGTTGTAAGTTTTGGAAGCTTTACTGTATCAAGAGGACGTTTAAGTTCAACAAGTTTACCAATAATTGAACAAAGATTTTCTTTGAAAGGGATTACTTCGGGAAATTCAAGATTTGGCTGATGTTCAATAAACCAAAGAATAACTTTAGAATCATTAGGAGTTAAAGATTGACCAGAGCTTGCAAGAGATTTAAAAATATCCATGAATTCTTCTTCAGTTCCTAGATCAATTATTTTATATTCAACATGTTCAAAGGCAGTTTTAAATGGTTCTGTCCATTCTTCAGCTGTAAATGAACCTCCCGACCAATAACCAAGAAGTTGATTATACCAAAGTTCAGATTCTTTCATTTGCATTACTTGCTCAGGAAATCCTGGATAAATTGGTTTATAATCACGCAATCCTCCTGTCATAGTGCGAAGATAATTAATGATTTCATTATGAAAATCAATAATATCAGCTGAATCTGCATGACCAAGTTGTTCTAAAGCATCTTGAGTTAGCATATAACCAAAGGACATAAGTTCGGCTTGAACATTCATAGCCATGTTTCGGTTATCAATTCCTATATTTGGAATTATAATTAAACCTTTCTGGAAAGCGATAATGTTTTTTGTCATTTTTTATTTGTTTTGTTATTTAAAACTGTAGAAACAGTTGAATAATTTTCTGCTCAATTAATTGTTTCTTGTAAAGTGCTAATTCAAGCATTGTATCTCTTTTTAAGTATAGATATGCTTGAGATATAACATTTGACATATTGTTTGTATACTTGAGATCATAATACCTTTTAACATACCATTTATTTTTCGATTTAAATGATCGTTTGGGATATGTTTCAGGACACGATAAAATGTATATTATACGAAGTCCATCTGGAAGTTCTTTCAAACGACAATTTTTATCATCGTTTGGAAGAAAATAAGGATTAGCCATAAATTTTTATTTTTTCTATGGTTACAGTTCTATTTTGTTTAATAAATTCAAGTAAATTTTCTTCAGAAAGAACTACTGTGATTTCATTGTTCATAGAAACAAGATATGCAAATTTCTCTTCTTGAATTACATTATTTTTTGGTTGTCTTCCATAACGAGTACATAATTCATCAAGAGGAGCACGAAGCTTGCTAAAATGAATTGGTTCTTTTGTTGTGAAATAATAACCTTCAGAATCTTTAGCAATTAAACCAAGCTTTTTTAACATTGAAACCCCTTCTATAAAATAGGGAAATCCGTGAGTACGTAGTGCATCAGTTAATTCCTTATAAGTAAAATTTACTTGTTGTAGACGAACTTTAGCAAGAGCTATAGCTGCTTTTTTAGCACGTTCAGTTGGATCAGTTTTCTTGCTCATAACATAGTTTTACTTGGATTATTAATAAAACAAATCCTATTATAAAAAGGATAAATGATGCAATTGTAATTTTTAAGATGGCAAATAAAATTGCTAATCCTAAAACAAAAAGACTACCTAAGATTTTCATACATATGCGTTTAAAAATGATTGAAAAATTTCTTGAAAGTAAGGTCTTGCTTTGATATTATCTTCAGCATGAAGAATTTGATACCAATATTCTTGATATTCTCCATTATAAACCTTTTCAATAAACTGTGGAGTACCTACTTCTAGTAGATCATCTACCATTTCATCATACCAGTCTTTCATATTAGTTTAGAGTATGATTACGTTGAAAATCTCCAAGGTTGTTGTCATCATCAATGAGAAACTGGTGACCGTTAATAATTAATGCGTCCATGTTTTTGTATTTTTTGGGTTAGTAAATTTAAAATTAATGGGTTCCGCACCTTCAGAAGAAGGATTGGAACCCAAAAAATAACTAGTTTAATATTTCATTACGATTTATAGCTTTATTATAAGCATCTAAATCATTACGAAAATATTCTTGCATCCAAACAGGATATGAATTTGATTTTTGACACACTGATATAAAAGCTCTATGAGCTAATATTTTTTTATCAGTTTTAGTTAGTTTCTGTTCTTTCATATTATCCTATTTTGGGATTAAGTAAATTCATTCCAGCTCTCATTCTCTCAGCTTCTTTTTCAAATTCTAAAGCTGACTCCATATTCTCTGCTACAGTAAGTTTCATACTATACATGATTACCATAGTCTTTAATTCTTTTTTAGTTTCAGGAGTATTAAGAAGTTTATGTTCTTTAATAGCTTCTTCTAACATTTCTAAAATTGAATTTTCTGGAATAATGCTGAGTAATAATGTTGATGCTTCCATTTTTTTATTTTTGTTTTGGGTTTATAAATTTTCTTCAATCCATTGTTTAAAGACTTGATTATGCAGATTTAATGCACCTTGCTCACCGTGTAAATGAGCACTTCTGCATAATGCAATAACTTCTTCTCGAGTCCAACTATCTTTAGTTGGTTTAATGTTGATAGTATTGTCAGAGTTGATTTTTAATTTTGATTTGATACAAGTATTAAATTGATTTATACACTCACCAAACAACTCAATATCTTTACATTTACATTCTCCTATTTCATACTCAACCATAACCTCAGTAATAGGATTACCTTCATTATATTTTTGACAATATAACTCAATAAATTTTTGAGGCAGTTGTGGTAATCTTAATGAAGTATCAGTTGTTGCAATGATTTTGTTATGATATTTTGAGACAATATAAATAAAAGCATTATCAATATCTCTTGTATATCCTAAAGCACCTAAACAATTTTGACATTGTACTACTTTATTCTTACTAATCGCAAACCAATCACCTTCTTTTACTTCTTCATCTGAAATAATATAAAGATGTTGACATTCATAATAATATAAAACTCCTTTTGACCAATTTTTAGAAATAAACAATTTATCTATTTCTATGGGAGCCTCACCTATTGGAGTCCAAGATTTAATGCATTTCACAATAAGCCCTTCTGTGCAATTGTATCTTTTAGATACATTAGTAGGAAGCATAACCACATTTACTTTTTTATACATAATGATTTTGTTTTAATGTCAGTTAAAATTCTTTTTTAATTTTAAAAGTTTAATTGAATTTTGTCGTCGGAAGATTTTTAACATATTCATTAAGTTTATCTGGATTTAAACGAAACATTGACCCTATTAGAATAATTTCAGGTATAAAATGTCTGAATGTAATATCTGAGAAATCATAATAATTTTTTTCAGAATTCCATGCATCATTTTCTAAATCGTAGTTTATACTTCCTAAAATAAGTATATCAACTTGAGGTAATTTTATTTTTCTGAAATGTTCTTCAAGAAATTTTAATGTACTTCCAGTTGCTACTAAATCATCAATTACAATATTGTAGGTAGAAAAAGTATTTTCACTTGAATTACAATAATGAGAATGTTCACCTGGTTTTTTGATATGACTTATTTTTATATCAACGTTCATTTTTTCTACTAAGTTAGCAGAAAAAAGACTTGCTAACATAGCCCCACTACTTCCTCTGCACCAAACTGTAATTTCTTGAACATTTGAAAGTAATTCTTCTTCAATTATTTTATTAATAACTGAATTTATAAACATATTTAAAATTTTTATATCTTTACCTACTGGATATGTTAATGAACGATAATTTTTTAATTCGTATAGTTTCATTTGATTTTTATTTAAGAACAACAAAATATTTCTATTTCACAATATGTTATTTGTCTAATACATTATAATCAGATTCTGTTGCAATTTTAAAAAGCTCTTTATACTGACTAATAGTTAGCTCATGTAACTTAGCCGTATTAAATAAAATTAAAATTGTATTCCAATTATCCTGTTCATTCCAATCCAACAGATAATAATATCCTCTTGAATTGACTTCTGTATCATCGATTAACTTCTTCATTCAATAATTTCTTTAAGTAATCAATTCTAACTTGTTTATCCGTTGGTTCGAACCAAAAAACACCATATGAGTTTTTTGGAAAATTACTATTAATAAAGTTAAGCATTATTTTACAAATACCAGGAAACTTAGCCCATTTTGTTTCTTTGTTCAAAACACCCACAAAATCACATAACCCAGTACAATAATAAGTTTCCCAATAATCTGTGTTTTCAAGATAGTGTAATAATATTTTAATTATTACTTTATCTATTAAAGAAACAGATTTTTTTGAGATAATCAACTGCCTTGCTATTACAGCTGAACCAAATATTACTATTAGAGTAATAATTTGATTCCAAGTTGGAACTTCCATCATAATTTTTTTATTTTTTGAGTTTAAAATTCATATTAAAATAATACACAGAAGTTAACCAGCTAGCTTATGGCTTGTGTATTAAAATTTTATTACTAGCAATTTTTATCTCTTCATCATATATCTTCCAACTTTAGACATTTTATGACTACTTATTCTCTTTTCCTCCACCTTACAGAGAATCAAACTAAGGTTTCAGGTATTCCAACAAACTTTTACGTAGTTTGAATAATATGGCATACTCTCCATATATTACGTAATTTAGCCCCGCTTTAATCATAACATAATATGTTAATCATTCCCTGAGTCCCAGGATTTGCAAGCAGCAAATTATAAACTGAATAGTTACACCAACTAATAAGAACTAATTAGGAGGAAAGTGATACGATCTTAGTAGTTATCACTGGACTTATTTCCAACTCTATCTATTCCAACAGCCTAGAAAGACTTCTAGTTCTAGGATCGATTTAACTATACATTTTAGTTTGAATGTATAAGTTGTTGGTCTTATTGTCGTCTGTATTTACACTGGCTTAGAACAGTCCTTGGCTACATTACAATATTCACACCATACAAGTTTTAGTGTGCAAAGCAATATAATTGATTTCCATTTTAATGATGAACTGTTGGAACAGTTACTTGGCATCATTAAATCAATGTCTATTGTATAAATTACTAGTCTATTATTGAGCGTCCTCTTTAATCTACTGTAACATGCAATGTCTTTGACCATCGCACTAGGATTCGTTCGTTCAGCTTCCTATCAATCCTTACTTCAGTTGCTGTCCCTATCTTCCACACATATCGCTATCTGTGCTTAACTTCGGGATTATTCTCTAATTTTTAAATTCCGGCAGGCGGCATTATTCGCCGGAGTAATTTGTTTTGAGAGATTTGTATCAACCAAAACCTACATAATTTAATTATAGAGAATGATAATACTTTGTGAATCATATTATCATTCTCTATTCTCCGAGCCAGAGATATTTTATTAAGATACAGCATTGTATTTAATACTCAATACTAACAATCACCATAATTGTCAATATCTACCATTTTCAAATCTTTGCTCATTGGTGGTGAGTTTAGACTTTTATTTGGATTTTAAGCTTACCTAACGGACTACCGTATTTTCATTTAATCCTACAACTTCAAGGTAAAATTGTTGAAGGAAGTCTTTTAAAACATCATATGAATTAATCTCAATATGATGGTGTTATCGACACGTGAGACATCTGGTTGCTCACAAAGTCGAATAACTTTCAGTATTCATATTTTCCAGAGCTTTATAAACATTTGCAACTATTTATAAAGATGTTAGATAATCTGGATTAATCAGATTGCAAGAACATTAAGTCATTATACCTATTCTTACTTTAAGTATAACTATTCAGTTTAACTCACTGACAGCTTTTGCATTTTACACCTAAAACTAAACCAATTATTACTCTACTAGTTAGAATCGGATTTTAGAAACTGGTGCACTCAATGACTTGTGAAGTTATTAAGTTTTTTAAAACTATCAATTACTTACTACTTTCCGAGTCAGTTCTTATGTTTACCTTTCAAGTTCAGTATTTGATAGTTTATACACGGTTAAGTCACTATTAATCTTACCACTGGCTTCCACACGTCTAAGGTGTTATTTCCTATTTTTAAATAGTCGGAGAATTTAATAGTTTTCGTGTGCATTGGATTACCTATGCTATTGATATAATTATTGAAAAAAATCTTTGATCTTCGTCACAGGGCTTTCGACCTGCCGGACTATTTGTGCTGTTATGAACGAAGATTATTCGCAGCATCAAAGATTTTTATACTAAAACACTACTCTAGCCATGCCAACATAACTGGTTAAATCGCATGATTAATTTCGACCCTATTGAGTAGATTTAATATTTTAAAGCAATTGAGTAATAAAGGTTGCAATCCCTTCACCAGATAATGTTACTATTATTCACATTATATTCTGGACCTCACAGAGTATTAGTATACAAAGCCAGGAACAGAAACAATCTGACCTTTGTCATTTCTGACACAGTCAGGATGTCCTGTAGCTGGTGCTACTAAATCCCCTCTATCAGAAGCCGCAAGTACCATCGAAGATACGATGTACATTGTGTCTTTCTGACGTTCAGGAACTCCTGTAAGTTCTCCATACTTAACCATGCAAACATCATCTGCAAAGTCAGTAAATGAAGTACTCACTCGAGCTACTGAACCAGAAGGTTCGAATACTCTACCATCGTTAAGTACAATGGCGTGAGGTGTACAGTTAATGAATTGTTTCATTGTGTACATTTTTACGATAATTAAATAAATACAGCATATGTTCATATGCCAACCGATCAAGCACAGTCGGGACTTGAAACTGATGTTGCTGTATTTGAAATTAGTGCTTTGCGCTGGAATCCAACCAGCAAACAAGGATATTATTACGTGTGCACCTTCGTAATCCTATACCCAAATCTGGATAGAGCTTATGTTGTAAAAACGAATTTATATCAAAGCCGAACTGAGAACATAATAATTCCCATGATCGTAGTCATGAAAACTATTAAAATCTGAAGGAATGTATGTGTACAATTCCTTCTGGTTTTCTGGAAGAGCATTAAACTCTTCAGGTGATAAGAATTTTGTCATACTTTTCACCAGCTCCACACGAGAGCAGCCAGCACCGCTTAGTTTTTATTTATCATTCTATCAAATAACGACTGCAATCGATACGTAACCACTTACATTTTTTAAGAGATGACGAGTAACTCTTATGTGGTCGTCCTTGAACTCTTTCGCATCGATTACCAGCAGGCTATTTCCCTTGATGTTACGACAGTTAATTACTCTGTCTTCGCACCCCCAGATACGCCACCTATCTTGCCGTGTCGTTATAGTATATTAAAGGCTAATTTGCATGTATCTTTTGTTCAGAAGGTAAATTCCAGTAAAACAAGGATTAAGACTAATTCAACAGCTTTATAACATAATTATAGTTTTCCGTAACCCGGATAACCTTAGCTAACTTACCGTCAAATATGAATTCTCCGTTATGTTCTACGGAGTAAAATATTTTAGTCCCTTTTTTGTAGACGTCTCCTTCGATAGTTATATCTTCTTTTAAGATATCTCTTGTAAAGCCCACAATTGGGCTTCTTACCACAATTGGCTTGCCTTGTTTAAATTCATCAATAGTTCCATGAACTATAGAGGAATTTTTAATGTCCTCACTAGATATCTTGCCTAGCCTTGCACTCCAGCTCTTTTCTATATAAAAGCATGGAGTCCCTCCACCATAGCCACAGTAGAAATAAGTAAATCCTACTGGATTTTTGTACACTGTGCATAAATTGGAAGTATACTGAAATTGTTTTAATATCGATTTCATTATTATAGTTTTTTTAAATATTATAGCAGACTATTATCGGTCTGCCAGCGATTTAGAATTATTGTTGAGCTGAATTATCTCCATCCCAATGATCAGTTTCAGTAGCAATTACTTCTCCAAGAAGAAGTTCTCTTAGGTCAAGAAGTAAAAGTTTCTGCCCGATATAGGTATCAGGATTAAATTTCAGAGCATCTCGATCATGAGGCCAAGTTACTCTTTTATCTCGTTCCTGCTCACAATGACGCATGCGAGCTTCCAACCATTCTTTTAAAATTCGTACTTCTGAATATGAAACTAAATACTCTGCGTTACCGCCGAGCTGTACTGCAGTTGCAATTCCTTTGGCAATTTTAAGAGACAGATTTGTGTGCTCTTTCAATGTTGATATTGATGAATAGGATTGAACTAAAAGACTAAATCCTTCCAACAATTGAGTGATAGCAAAGCCGTTAAGAGAAATAGTTCCTGATTGGAACATCTTAACATTTGCTTTCCTTGTAATTTTTTCACTGTGTAAAACAATGAGTGAATCTGATGGTACATTGACCATTTTTAAATTTGTGTTCATTTTTTTTATTTTTTGGGTTTGATGTTGATACATTTCGACTAGCTCTCTTCGGAAACCAATTTTATACTCTCGCTAGTTGAGTCATTGCATGATAGGTGCAATAATTTATAAATTTTGTGTTGTTGAGGATTTGGTTATAATTGATGATGTTTTTAGTGATTTTTTTAGGGTTGTTGTTGGTGATAGTTTTGTGGAGTGTGGTTGGTGGTGGTGACTCAATCCCTCACCTTCATTCAAACACAAATTAAAATCTCCAAACTAAAACCCAAAACTCACTCAATAATACTAAACTTTAGTTCAATACTAATAATAAAATAAACCTACTCACTCATTACGGGGATATTCCACCCAATAAAAAGAAAATAAACTACGAGTCATAATGAATCGAGTAGGTCTATAATTCTACATACTGAAAAATCACCCATTGATTTAATTCAACACTCCATCTCATATTTACAGCAACTAATTTCTCAGGTGTTAGAGCCTGATTAATTGGTCTGTAAGTTATACAGGAGATGATTTCTCCATCAAGAGTGATGAATTTGTTGTCGGTTTGGTAGTAACCGACTTGGGTGATTATACTTTCTGGGTTATCTGGAGTTGTGGACATGTGGATTAGTGGATATACTTATTGAAGAAAAGAGAAAAAAAAGAGCAATCGAAATGATTGCTCTTTTTTGTGGTTACTAAACTAAACTAAACTTATATAAGTTTTTAGTCTCTGTTTTATCCAATAACGTTTGTAACTTTTCAGGCGTATTTTGTGTTACAACCGCTTGTTTTGCCCAATTTTGCAAAACCTTTTGTTGCCAAACTCGTGCGTCTGTTACGGGTTCAGTTTCAAAACTTTTGCCCTCCAGATTTTTCAACCTTTCGTTTGCTGAATAGCCTAAAGTTTCGTTATCCCAATTAGTAACTCGTTCAGATTTTAGGGTGAAATTTCCAGAATTTTCTCCACTTTTGATAGTAGTGAGTTCAGGTTTTAACATTTGCGCTGTTAGTGCGCTTTCTGAAATAAAACCGCCCTCAACAGTGGTCAGTCCCAAACTGTAAAGATAAATATCTTTGTTTGGAACGTGGCTACTATCCATTAAAAAAGCTGGTATTTCAGGATTAATTCCGCCCTGGGAATTTTTGGTATAAATCATTACTCCGATAGTACTGAACGTTCCGCTTTTTGGCAAACCGATAAAACTTGTTGCACTATTAGCGACCTTTTTTGCAGACTGAAAAATATCAGTCCTTAACTTTGTGATAGCCTCCACTGTTGAGGCCGTAATCTTTTCCATTGTTACCGGTGCTGTTGCCGGTTTTGAATTTTTACTCATTCTAATAATTTTTTGATGTTAAACAATTTGTAGGGAAATTTTTAAAACAAAGTGCTTTTCCCTGCCAACAAGCCTAGGGGGAAATAAAGAAACAGACCACGACCTCCCTCAACACAAAAAATTTTAAAAATTTTCTCCTCAACCTTAAAATCTCCCATCAATCCAAACTCTCAACCCAGGGGGCCACCTCTCACTCAAAACCTTCACCAAAAAATAAAAAAAATTTAAAATTTTAAAGCAATCAATTAATTCCAATCTAATTTTCCAAACTATGCCCATTCACACTTTTCTCAATTAAAAAATTATTATCTTTGTATTTCAAAAGGCCACGCCCTACTCCGCGTCAAGGTGGACACACCAACTCCTATACGCAAGCGGACACGGTAGATTTTGACTTTAATCATTAAATACCCAATTTTAACATATGAACGAAACAATAATAGAAACAGATAAAACATATCTCTCCGAAATAATGACTGAACTTCCTTCTGGAGTTTTACTAAATAAAGGAGTTACAGGATGCGGAGGTACATATGTTGAATTACATTCACCAAGAAATTCAATCATACTAGTTCCGACTGTTGAGCTTGTTAAAAATAAATCAAAAGATGGATTTATAGTATATGCACAAGTTAAAGAAAAAGATATAGAACGATACTTAGCTTCTAACATTCCACATAAAAAGATTATTGCTACTTATGATGCACTGAACAAAATAATCAATTTAGACCTTACTAATTACTTTTTACTTATTGATGAGTATCATATATTATTTAATTCTTATGCGTATCGAAACGACGCTATCCTTTTTTTATTAAAGAACTACAATAAATTCTTAGGATACTGTTTTATGACTGCTACACCTTTAAATAATGATATAATACTTGATGAAATTAAACATCTTCCAAGAATATCTATACATTGGACAAGAGCAATTCCTATAAAATTAAATATAATTGACACAGCTTTCACTAGTAAAGCCCTTTTGAAAATATTGATAGAACCCACAGAATATAACTATCACATCTTTTTAAATTCGGTGCGAACAATTAGAGATATTGTTACAAAGTCAGGAATAACAGATTATAAAATAGTTTGCTCGGAATCTTCTAAAGCTAATATCAAAACTCTAAAAGTAGGATCTACTCTTGACCCTCCTTGTAAATATAACTTTTACACAGCAACAGCATTTGAAGGGTGTGATATATATGATCCAATAGGTAAAACAATTATTCTTAGTGATACTAATATTTCAACTACTGTACTTGATATTTCAACTTTAATAAGACAAATTTCTGGCAGGTTACGAGATTCTAAATTTAAAAATGAAATAACTCTAATTTTAAACACTAGTAAACACCGATACGTTGGAACTTCAGAAACAATATTCAAAGCCAATGTAGAAGAAAATATAAAGATGGGTAAATATCGAGAACAGAAATTTAAAGAAGACCCGGATGATTTATTTAGACAAACAGAATTGAAACTATTCAATAAAGAAACTTGGTATTCAATGTACTTAAACAAAATCAAGAATGAAATCTTTTATGATGACAATCTTCGAAAAGTGGATGAATACAATTACAAATTAATCAGTGAAATTTATAAAAACACAATTAGTGTTATCTGTGAAGCTGAACAGAATGGTTTTACTTGCGCTACTGAAGAACCACAAACAAGTTGGATAGAAGAAAAACTAGAAAATAGAGAATACACTTACTTAGAACTTGAGGAATTATTCAAAGAAGATTTTCTAAAATTAGGAATAGAATTTTCAGGTACAACACTTAAAGATTATTTTCCACCATTTACTAAAACAAGAAAAACAAGAAAAAAGATGAAAGAAACATATTATAAATTTAAATTTTAAAACACAATGCTTAAAACAGAGATTCTTATACAGCAATTAAATGAACTTTTAAAAGTTCCATATTTAAAATTCAAACTAGAAAAAGATTCACATGAACTTTCAATGAAGATTTTTTATAATGACAATATACTAATCAAACATACAATGTGTTTAATTAAAAATCCAGAAGCAATGCTTGTTGACTTGGATAATACAACATCTCAAAGTATATTAAGAAATTTATTATTTAGTAAACCAATTCAAACAGGGGTAGTAGACATAACTGGAACCCAAATATTATCATTTGGAAACTTAAAAGAAATTGATATATGGCGTTAGACAAACAAACTCAACTTAAAATAATTCAACTTACTCATCAAAGAGATGAATTAATATCAACTCTCCAATTCTCACCTACAGAACTTACAGAGGAAGAAGTAAACGAAATAGCTCATCACATAACTAAAATGAATAAAACACTTAAAAAATTGCAAGATGAACCCATACCTCAAAACTTTCCACGATAACTGGTACTTTTACCAAAACTATAAAGATAAACCAAATTACTCCAACCCTTTTGAAATACGGTATGCATAAAACAGGAACAACTACAAGACTTATTGATTTTTATATTCAAGAGCTATTTCAAAATTTTGGAACTCCTGTAAAAATTATAGATGAACATGGAGAATCTAAAGAATTAATACATAAAGTATTACTTAGATTAAAGCATGAACATTCAGTTAATATTAAAATTATTGACAATACTCTAACAATATCATAATGCTTTCCGATCAAATAAAATATTACATTAGTCAATTAAATATAATACTAAAACAAGAAGATTTAGGAGAGGCCCTAGTTATAGAATCGACAGGGTATGATGAAGAGAACATAGAAATTGTTTATACTTACTCTGTAAATAGTGAGCCTAAGTTTACTTCTAAAGCAAAAATTCCAATTGAGATATACTCTTCAAATATAGAAGAAATAGAAAAAGAGATTAATGATGATTTTTATAGAAATCTTCTTATTAGAACATCATTTGTACAAAAACCAAATTTATTAGAACTTAACAATTACCAATTAAATTAATGATTAGAATCATAGACTATTACGCAGATTGATGTGTACCGTGCCGTACCCTCTCACCAATTCTAGAAGAATTAAAAGAGGAACTCAACTTCGAACTTATAAAAGTAGATATAGAAGAAAATGAGGATGAAGCAGCTGCTGAAGGAATTAGAAATATTCCAACGCTTGATATTTACAAAGACAATATAAAAATTGATCGAATTGTTGGATTACTTAATAAAGAAGCTCTTAAAAATAGAATACTTAATGTTTAATGAAAAATAAATGAATTACTTTATAGATACTGAGTTTTTAGAAGGAACTCAGAAAAAAATGTTTGGTGAAACAAAACCTACAATTGACCTGATCAGTGTAGGTATTGTTTGTGAAGATGGAAGGGAATATTATGCAATTAGTAAAGACTTCAATTTAAAAGAAGCCTGGAATAGATATGATTGGAAACAAAAGGAAGTTAATGATGGTATTCCTGGTGCATATAAAGATTATTGGATTAGAGAGAATGTTCTAAAACCTATATACGATCAATTTATTATCGGTGATGCAAAAAATAAATACGAGTTTACGTATAAAACAATGAAACGGTTAATTGATAATTTTGGTAAAACCAATAAACAAATAGCCGAAGATATCAAAATGTTTGTAGCTCTAAAAGATTTGGATTGTGGATTTAATACTAGGTTACCATTAGATAATTCTGACGCAGAGTATAATGACAGAATGGCTAATTTAATTACCATGAATGAAAGGTACAAGCCTCAATTTTACGGATACTACGCAGATTATGATTGGGTTGCGTTCTGTTGGTTATTCGGAAAAATGATCGACTTACCTAAACATTTCCCAATGTATTGTATAGATTTAAAGCAAATGCTTGATGTTAAATATAAAGACGGATATTATTACATGAACTTCATCCCAGTTGATGATACATACCCCAGCATAATTAAATCAGGAAAAATTGATAGAGTAGAAAAACATCCTGATTACCCACAACAAACTAATGAACATTCTGCAATACACGATGCAAGATGGAATTTTGAATTATATAAGTTTTTAACTGATACACAATGGATTTTAAATATTAACTAGAATGAATTTTACAATAGACACCACAAACAAAACTATAACTGTTAATGCTACAGTAAATATAACAGAATTTCTTGATAGCTTAATAAGCTTAAACATAAACTTGGAAGAGTATAGTATAACCTCTAATCCAATTATGTACTACCCAACTATTCCGTACTATGGACCAGTCCCTACTTATGATCCGAATCCGAATCTGAATCCGATATTTTGTACAACAGCTAGATAATAAAACAAAAAGCCGAGCACTAATTAAAGTGTTCGGCTTTCTTTTTACCTATAACTCAAGGTAAATAATTCATATCCATACGTAGTAAATAAACAGTACCTAATTTTTCGTAGTAAATTGTATCTCCTTGTAATATTTTAGGAGTGACTGTATCTCCATGCTCTAAATATAACTCGATTGCAAAATCTAAATCTTCAATATTAACTTTAGGAGTAAACGCTAAGCTAAAAATAACCACAAACAATAAAATAATTTTTTTCATGTCTTTTTATTGCAAAGATAATTATTTCGTATTACAATGGTATTACAGAAAGATTACAATTTTGTTATTTTTTATTATAACGTTCTAAATAATTAATTTTAGTATTTACTCGATCATAAATCGGATAAGGGGTTCCTCCTAAAAATCTTTGAATTGGAGTAACAAAGTTATAATCATCTTTTACAGAAATTAAATCTTTATCTATATTAGTAACTGTAAAATCTTTTAAAAATCCAACTCCGGTATCAAAAGTTTGTATTCCTCTAGATTCTGGAAGTAATTCTCTAGTTAAGGAATTTCCTTCATTTATAACATAGGATTTCCCGGGATTAGCATACATACTCCTCAAAGTACCTAAGTGTTGCTCAAAATTTGCAGCAGTTCTTCTATAATTGGCAGCTTGTTTTTCGTTGGTAGTATTGTCACTTTGTGTATACAATTCATTTATTCTATTCTTTACTAAATTAGTGTCTACCATTTGTTGAATGTAATGTTTAGTCCTATCATCAATTCCTGTATACTGTACATTTAAGGTATCAATAACAGGACGATATTTAGATTTTGGAACTAATTTTTCATCATACGGAAGACCTAAATATTTTTTAAAGTATTCTTCATCCCTGACTGGAGCAATTCCACGATCTGATATACCGAGATAAGTTTTTCCTAATTGAATTGCTGATATAAAGTTTTGTCCGAGAGAGGGATTTACTTTTTCATACATTTTCTTTCTTTGTTCTAGAGTTGTGACTCTTGGAGGTGGAGATGCCCAATTGTAAGTAAGAGTTCTTCCTATTTGAGCTTTAGGAACTAATTTTCCTCCCTTACTAAATTTTTGTAATTTTGGTATATATTTCATATTTTAAAAGTTAAAGTTTACAATTTTTACAACTGCAAAGTTATATATAAGTTTTCTATAAAATTGCATAATCTAAAATATTTTTATTTTTTACTTTTAAAAATAATATAACTCGTTTATATTTAATATATACTAGAAATATTGAACTAAATTTTTGATAGAAGTACTTCTAAAAATAAAATTTTAATATCTATATATATAAAGGAATTGTTATCCAAAAAATGTATTATCTTTGCATATGATTAAAAACGAAAATGATTATGGAAAAAATGTTGATTGAAAATGGATTTATAGCATCATCCCTTCCAAACACTTGGATAAAAGGAGATTGGACAATTAAATTTGATGCTGAGATGATTGAAGCATACAATGGTGCTGAAAACGGCCGAGGATTATATTACTGTGGATCAATTGATAAAGTAGATTTACAAGCAGTATTAGATGATATATATAATTTTGAGCATAGAGATTAGTTAAGAAAGATTTTTTAGGAAGTACTGAGAAATATTCCCTTGTAGTGTAATGGTTAGCACGCGAATCTTCAAAATTCGTAAGTCTCTGTTCGAGTCGGGGCAAGGGAGCAAACTAAACGTGAATGTAGGAGGTAAATGAAAGAAGAATGAAAACAAATAACAAAACAAGAATTAGAAAACTATTTTAATAGTGGACTTTGGCATAAAGATATTGCACTTATATATAATGTGACAGAAAGAACTGTCAGGACTAAATGTCAAAAGTTAAATCTAATTTTAGATAGAAAAAATAAATCTAAGCCTGAAGAAACAAAGAATTTTATATGCAAAGTTTGTGGAAAAATATATCATGTAGAAAATGATGGATATTGTGGAGCAAATTGTAGAAAGTTAGAAAGTAATTTGAAAGATTTAGAGCACCTTGATGAAAATACTTCTGAATTAGGAAAACAAATAATAGAGCTTAGAAGATTAGGAAAGTCAATGAAAGATATTTCTATAATTTTAGGGTGTGCTAAATCTACTGTATCCTACCATTGTTCTAAAACTACTAAAACTACACATAAGAAGAAAATAGAGAAATCAAAAAATGAAAAATCCTATTTATATTTATTATCAAAAAGATTGACAAATTTTAAACTTAGAGAATTTGGTATAGGTAAACAGGATACAGAGAATCATGACAGAAAAATAACTGCATCAGTATCATTCTTTAAAAATAGAAACAAAATGAAAGTAGAAAAAAATTATACATACAAAGAAGCGATAGAACATTTAGGAGGACTACAAACTAGATGTTATTTAACAGGCAGACCTATTGATATAACAAAAGATCCGTATTGTCTTGATCACATTCAATCTGTATCAAATGGCGGCACTAATGAACTAGAAAATATGGGGATAACTACTCCAATTGCAAATGCTTCAAAATCATCTATGAATTTAGATGAATATTTAAATTTATGTAAGGAAGTTTTAGAGAATTTCGGATATATTGTAGAAAAGAAATAATTATGACAGATTTACAAAGAAGAATTATAGAATTAAGAAAAGATGGATGGACATACGGAGCAATTCAGTTACAACTTGGAAATCCATCCAAGAAATTGATAAAAGAAACATTAAAAGAATATGCACCTGAATTAATGGGTGATGTAGTTAAAAACTACGGAAAATTACAACCTAAATGGTAAAAGAATTAGTATGCGGTATGTGACAAATAGAAAATACAATATATTTTAAGCAATACAAGAATCTCACATGAAACCAAATACAACAGCTCATTAGAAACTCTAGTGGGCTTTTTTATTAACTAATTAATAATTAATATGGGAAAAAAAGTAAAAGAAAGACTACCCGAAAAACAGTCTACATTAGTAAGGAATTTTCAACCTAGAAATCAAAAGCAGGCAGAATTTGTGAAACTAATAAAAAGAAATGAAGTTGTCATAGCTAAAGGAACTCCGGGAAGTGGTAAAACTTATATAAGTTTAGCAACTGCTCTTTCTATGCTTGGGGAAGTGTATAAAAAAGTTATTATTGTTAAATCAGTAACTACATTACCAGATCAAGAAATTGGTTTTATAAAAGGAGGAGTTGATCAAAAAATGGAGCCATTCATGATGTCATTTACTTGGAATATTGACAAGATCTGCGGAGAAGGAGCTGCTAAAGCTCTACTTGATAAAGGATTGGTTCAGGTATTACCTTTAGCATTTGTTCGTGGTATTTCAATTGACAATGCGATAGTTATTTTTGATGAATTACAAAATGTTGATATGCATACTTTTAAAACAATGATGACTCGTATTGGGGATGATTCTAAGTATATTTTACTTGGGGATTCTGAACAAATTGATTTAAAGAAAAAACAAAATTCTTGTTTGGATCCCATTATTGAGATGTTTAAAGATTCTCCATTTGTAGGAACAATAGAATTTACTGATGAGGATTGTGTAAGGAATCCCATTATTCCAAAAATTCTTGAAGTATTAAGAAATAATGGAATCTAGTTATTGGGAGGCAGAATATTCTGTCTCCTTTTTTTAATATATAGTAAACATATTAATTAAACTCATATTAAGATTTAAAATACAAATATTTCCTTTAAATATATTTTATATTAAAATAAATAATTATCTTTGCAAATAGAAAATAAATTATAATAATTTTAAAAATTAGATGTTAATGGAAGTATTAGTAGAATTTTTATTTTACCTTTTAAAAGAATTTGGAGTAGTGGTACTACTTCTATTTATGTTATCAAGTACACTACCTTTAGCTTTGGTAGGTTATATTATTTTTACAAATAGTTCTTCTGGAAAAGCTTTAGATAAAAGGATCGCAGCAAAACTAGAACAAGATAAAAATGCACATAAAATTGGTAATAGTATTAGAAAGCAATTTTCTCAAAATGTAAAAACAATTTTACAAGAATTAGCAGAAGATACTAATTCTGACAGAGCGTTGGTTTTTGAGTATTCCAATGGGACTAAAAATTTAGTTGGTCTTCCCTTTTTATACACCTCAGCTGTAGCTGAAGTCAATACACCAGAATTAACTCCTATATCTCATAGATTTCAAAAAATAAATTTATCATTATTAGCTGGATTTATCCATAGACTAGAAAATGAGGGATCTATCTATGTTGAGGATTTAGAAAGTATTAAAATTCAATATCCTATAGTATATGAACTTTTTAAACCTATGTCCATAAAATCTGCGTTGTTTTACGCTTTACAAGGAGTTGATGAGGTTATTGGATTTATTGTTATCACTAAAATTGAGAAAACTATTGATAAAAAAGCATCACTAACTGAAGTAGCTAAATCAGCTCAACTTATAAGTTCTATGATAAATTTTGAAGAACTGCAAAAAGAGATGGAGAAAAATGATAAATGAAAATGAACATGACCATGAAACAAATAGATTATGAAAATCTAAAAATTGATAAAGAAAATGACCTTGTAAGCTACAATGATGAGCTGCATAAATATTGGGTTAAAGATACAAAACAACATTGTATATCAGTAACTACACTTATACACAGATATACAACCTTTGATGAAGAGTTTTGGGCTTCTTATAAGACCCTAGAATCATTGATAAGCCCAGATGATTTTTTAAAAGTTAAATCCAAACTATTAGATACTAAACAATTTACTACAGATTATCTAGAATTATTCAAAATTTCAGACAAAGATTTTTTAGAAAGAAAAAACGAAATACTTGCTGAATGGACTGAAAAACGTGAAACTTCTTGTATTAGAGGAACAGCAATCCATAGAGAACAAGAGCTCCTTGCATTAGCAGGAAAAAGTCCAGAAATACAACGATTAGGTTTAGGAGGAAATTTTAAAACAACTACTACAAATAAAATAGAATCGGGTCAAGGAGTATATCCTGAGTTATTGCTTTCTAGAATATCTGATGATGGAAAACTTAGACTTGCCGGACAAGCTGACTTAGTTATTATTGATGGTTGGGATGTATATATTCTAGATTTCAAAACTAACAAAAAAATTGACTTAAAGTCTTTCTATGATAGAAAATTAAAAAAATCACAAAAATTAAAATATCCTTTAAATCATATAGATGATTCTAATTTTTGGCATTATACTCTGCAGTTATCTACTTATGCATGGATGATTCAGAAAATAGACTCCAGGTTTAATATTAAACTACTTCAATTGATTCACCATGATCATGAAGGAAATGTAACAGAATATGAGTGTGAATATAGAAAACAAGATGTTGAAAGAATGCTTACACATTATAAAAAAGAAATAGAATATGAAGAATTTAAAAAATCTAGACGGAAGATTAATTTCTAGTCTACTTATTGCAACGTTTGCAATTGTTTTCTGTTCATGGTTGTATATTTACTTTATAAATAAACCTACTCCCGAAATTGAGGATCATTCTTGGAAATATCTTAAAACAATTGACTCACTCAACTCTGTTGTTGAGAAGTCGAAATATACAATAGATAGTTTATCTTACAAAGTAGATAGTCTAGAAAATAGAAAAACAGTTATAATTAATAATTACAATGAAAAGGTTAATGTTATTCGTGATGCTTCTGCTGCTGAGCACGCTAGGTGGCTTGAGTCAATCGTCAGAGAATTGAAAGATTATAAAGGATCAAGATAAAGATACTGTGATTGTTATGACATTCACAAAAGATGAAATTGTTAGATTACGATTATATATGGCAGAATTAGAGACACATAAAGAGTTGAATCTTCTAAACGAACAAATTAATTCTGATTTAAAATTACAAGTAGACGCTTATAAATCAATCGTTCAAGCAAAGGATGGAACAATTGTTACATTAAAAAATTGGAATACTGATATCCAAAAATTAAACGATAACTTGAAAGAGCAAATTACTAAGCAAAATAAAACAATTAAAAATATCCCTTATTATATAGGGGGAAGTTTTGTAGGAGGGTTAATACTATGTCTATTACTCAAATAGTGGAAGGTACTGTTAAAAACATATTAAATATAGATACTGATTACTCAAAAGAAAGATTAGAAATTTGCAAGAAATGTAAATTGTTAAAAGAAGATGCAATTTTTGGATTAGTTTGTAATAAAAAACTTTATTTAAATCCAATAACAGATGAAACGAGTCTATATCCTAAAATAGGATTTAAAAACGGATGTGGATGTGTATTAAAAAGTAAAGTGAAAGTATTAAATGTTAAATGTCCACTGAATAAGTGGTAATGAAAGGGAAAAAATTATGGCAAAGACATTAGGAGAAGCAGGTGGTAAATATTTTATGAATAAGAATTTAATTGTTCCAGGAGCACCTCTTGAAAAGGAATTTGAGGAGTTAAGAAATCAAAAAGAAATTGAAGAAGCGTCAAAAATGCTTTTAGAGTTAGAAAAAGCAAAACAAGAAGAAATCAATGCAAAACTTGAAACTCTTGAATTGATGCCGTTAGAAAATAAAGTCATCATTAGTCCTTATCCAAGAAATCCTTATCGCAAAGTTGTAGAAGGAAGTATTATTGTTGATTATGATGGATCATTTAAAAATCCAGATTCTGGAGAAATGGATCAACTAAAAGAAGGTATTAAATGTGGGAAAGTTATTGAAGTAGGTCCTAAATGTACATTCCTTAAACCAGGAGATGATGTATATTATGATGGACGAACCGTATATCCTCTTCCATTTATGACTCTAGGTTATGTTCTTACTCAAGAAAATGCAATCTTAGCAGCTCTAAATACCGATCTCAAAGATCGTATTAAAAAATAGGTATCCACACCTTAAAGTGGGAATTAAAAATGGTAAATAATGAATGGGTCGAATTTTTAAAATATCAGAGAAACTACCTCTGAATTGACCGATAAAAATAAATGAATTATGGAAACAGATAAAGTATTCTTTTTACCTGGTGATATGGTGACTCTTAGACAAGAGTTGCCAAATAAACCAACAATGTATGTAATTCGCAGAGTTACAAAAACAATTAAAACTGAAAGTATTAAAGGAGATTTCTTTCAAGGAATCTTATGCCGATGATTTACCAATACAGGAGAATTACAGGAGAGTGTATTCAATACTAAAGATTTAAAGAAAATATAAAATGGAGGAGGAAAAATTCCAACAACTACTGACACAATTAGTAGTAAAAAAAGCTAAAGAAATTAAACCCGAAATTTACAATGGGTCAGAGGAAGAGATTATCTCAAGTTTGAATAAAAATGTGCAGGATAAAAATGAAATTATGAAATACATTCAAGATCTTGGGGAATCTGGTAAATTAGAGCAAGAATTATCAGCTCTAGAACAAGAGCAAGAACAAATGCCTTATTTTAAAGAAGGAGGAAAGTTAGACTATTTACAATTTCTTAAAAAGGGAGGAAAGATGAAGTCTAAAAAATGCTCTTGTGGATGTGAGTTAGTTACAAAAAAAGATAAGGGTGGAAAAATGGTACAGAGTTGTGCTTGTGGATGTAAACCTAAACTTGAAAAAGGCGGTGAAATTCAGAAGTTGCAACAAGGTTATCAAATTAAATCCGCTGCTGACTATTACAGACAAAAATCAAATGCTGAATCTCAGAGAGCGTCTATAACTAATTTAGTTAATACTTTAAGTGATTTTTTCAGATATGGAGATTTAAATTATGTACCAAAAACTCAATATTGATATGATGCCAAAAAGAAATCTGGAATGTTGAGAGAGCCTGCTAAACCAATTACTAAAACCACAACAGTTGTAACAGCTAAACCAGTACAAACTATTGCACCTAAAACTGAAACTGAAACAGTAACAACTCCAGCTGAAACTGAAACTAAGGTGCCAGCTAAAACTACTACTTCAGTCCAATCAAACCCTAACATTTCAGTTGTAGACTACCTCAACTCAATGGGAAGAGCCTCTGATAAAACAGCAAGAGCTGCATTGGCAAAAGAATTAGGAATGAGTAGTTATAATTTCAGTGCTGCTGATAATTTGAAACTGTTAAAATTAATAAAACAAAAAGGTAGAAATACTGGGGAAGTAAAAATTGAATATCCTAGTTTAGCTAAGCCTGTAAATGTTCCAGCAGTTCTAGGACTAGTTCCTAAACAAGGATTTAATAAATAAAAAATAAAATATGAAATTTTTCGTATATGATAATGTAAGTGGTAGCGTTTCAATAGAACAGGAAAATATATTGTTAATAAAAGAATTTGAAGATTTATTAGCAGATGCTCGAAATAAAACTAAAGACGATAAAACTGGAAAAAAGAAACAAAGGGCTTTTAGAGAATTAAAGTATATTTACTTATTCTTTGATTGAGAAAGTCCTTATTTTCAATTCCCAGAGCAAGAACGTCATGTAGAATCTTTAAAAGATTCTAAATTAACAGATGAAGAATTTAACGACCCTTTATTTAAAGCAGCTTGTAGAAAATATGATGAGATACAAAATTCATCGCTTGATATAAAGTTACTAAAAGCTGCAATGTCTGCTGTAGATAAACAAATATTCTATTTAAATAATGTAGATTTACAAGAGCGTGATACGGTAACTGGAAAACCAATTTTTAAAAGTAAAGATTTAATTGCAGAGATTAAGGGTTGTAAGGATTTAATTTCATCACTAAGAGAGTTAGAATTACAAGTTAAAAAAGGACTAGATACTGAAAGTTCCATTAGAGGAAATACAGAAGTCGGAATGTTTGATTAGTCATGGAAATAATAGATGGAATACGTTGAGATTTTGGACCTAATGATACTATTGAGTATTTTGATAATACCAAGTCATACTATTTAACAAAATATCGGCCAATTAATGATAGAGAAGGATTAGATTTTAACCCAAACTGATTTAAAGAAGACGCAATAAATAAATTAAGGACTGGAAGATACAGTCCAACTTCAATTCCTATTGGCTCTAAAACTCATAGAGATTGATGGATTGAAAGAAAGAGAAGATGTAATGAAGGATATGAATCCAATGGTTACAGATTAACTGGGGATAATTATTTCTTCTTGAATTTCTACAACTTAAAATCTTCTGATTCTGGAACAATAAATCAGGATTATGGGTTTCCAGAGTTCTTTGTTTTTCAATATGAGTATTTTCATTATTCAGAAATGTGCGAATTATTGAAGAAAGATACGTCTGCATTGAAATCTCGTGGAATAGGTTGGTCGGAAATTGCTGCATCACTTACAGTTAGACCTTACACTACTATTCCTAATTTCCGCACAGTTATTTCAGCATTTTCCGCAGGGCATTTAGGTCCTACACTTTCAAAAATATGATTACAATTAGACTGACTTAACGATAACACTGAGGGGGCATTTAGGCGAGTGCGTATGAATATTAATACAAAAACTCATAAAAGAGCGTCTAAAAAATCAAAAGATGGAGCAGAATCAGGTCATATGTCAGAAGTTGAAGGATTAGTTTGTGATGATCCAGATAAATTAAGAGGAGATAGAACTCAGTTACTAGTTTATGAAGAAGCTGGAGCAGATAATCTCTTAATAAAAAAGTGGGTTAAAGGAGAAGCTTTAATAACAGTGTTAGGAGGAAAACGAGTTGGTAGACGACTAGCATTTGGTACCGGTGGTTCCTCTAAAGCAAGCTCAATGGAAGGATTGAAAAAACTAACACTGAATCCTGATGCATATAATATTTTACCAGTTAGGCATAATTATACCGAAGATGGGCGATGAGTAACAACTGGATTATTTATACCCGCGTATAGAATAGTCTATGAATTAGTTGATAGTAGAGGATGATGTAATCCAGAACAGGCAAAAGAATACTATCTAAAAGAAAGGGCTAAAAAAGTAGGAGATCCCAAAGATTTACTAGAATATAAATCTGAGTATTGTTTTACTATTGATGAAGCATTGATTCAGCAAGATAGTGAGTTTTTCCCAAGAGAAGAATTAGCTCAGCAAATGGCAGCTATTGATATTTATAAAACAGTAGAATTGCCCAAGACAGGATCTTTAGTATGGGAAATTGATAAACACACTGAAAAAAGAACTGGAAGAGTTAAATGGAGATTCGATGATGAAAATGGAAAGATTAAAATTTTAGAACATCCAATGATTTCTGAGAATGGGTCTGAGTATCAACATTTATATGTAGGCGGTATAGACTCAATTGATATTGGAACAGCGGATTCATCACAAAAAGATTCATCAGGGAAAGTATCGGAATTTTGTATTATAATTAAAAAAAGGGTTATTGGACTATCTGAACCTAAGTATGTTGCGATATATAAAGATAGACCTAAAGATCCTAGAGAAGCTTACGAAACCGCAGCAAAACTACTAACTTACTATGGATGTAAAGCTGTTTTAGAATCTACTAGAACTGCAATTTTAACTTATTTCAGGGATCATAAATATTTAAATCTACTTATGAAAAGACCAAGAGCAACTATGCCTGATGTATCTAAAGGTAACTCTAACATGTATGGCACACCAACACCTCCAAAAGTAATTAATCATTATAGGGAATTAATATACGATTTTTGTATAGATTATTCACATACGATTGCATTTAGAGAGGTAGTTGATCAGTTGTTAAATTATTCTGATGAAAGAAAGAAAGAATTTGACATTGTAGCTGCAATGGGAATGGCTGAGCTTGGGGATGAAGAATTGTCAATGAAAAAACCAACAGAAAGGGAACCCAAAAGTAATCAATTTAGAGATATTGGATGATACACAGATTCTAAAGGATATAAACATTACGGAGTAATACCGTTAACAAATGAAGAGAGGGATGGAAAGACCAGAATTAGTGCAGATGATTCTTGATTATATAAGGAATTTATATAAGTCAGAATACGAGGGATCTATAAATGTTACCCAAAATGGAACATCTTATAGATTAAATATAGGCTTACCTAGCTACATGACTCCTACAAGTATTGCTTGTGATGCTAACTCTGATGAAGAATTTTTGGATTTTATCAAAGAAGAATTTAGAATTCGGAATTATATTAGAGTTTATTTTTATAGAGTAAACCGATTAACAGAAGAACGTGAAAGATAATGGAAAAATGAAATAAAGAACAAGCTGAGATTATTGTGAACATTGATAGGGCAATTAATGACCTTGTTTATGAAAAAACCCAACTAATTAAAGCATATAACTACTACCACGGAAAAAGAGATCCAGAACAATTTAGACACCTAGAAGAAAATTATGGAATAGGAACAGCTACTTCAGTTGAATTTGTCCCACTAGTAAGAAAACATGTAGATGTTCTAATTGGGGAGTATTTGGGTGTACCGTTACTTCCAAGAATCTCCTGTAAAGATAAAGAAACTTTATCAAATATATATAGAGAAAAACAATTAAAAATTCATTCAGAAGTTGTCTCAGGTCTTAAAAAAATATTAAAGAATACAATTCTTAGTACTGTATATGGACAAGAGATTAATGATCCAATTACAGAAAAACAGCTTCTTGAAATAAAATCTTCATTGGAACAAAACTTTATATCAGATTATGAAATTGCAGCACAAAATATTGTAGATTGAATAACCCAATCACAAGACATTGATTTCAAAGAAAAAAGAAAAACATTATTAACGGATTTACTTATTTCTGGAACTTGTTATTATAAGACTTTTAAATCTGAGTCTGAAACAAGTATGAAGTTACAAGTATTAAATCCACTTAATACATTTATTGATAGGAATCCAGCCTCACCATATTTAAAGAAATCAATGAGAGCAGTTTATCGTGAATATCTGACTAAAGATCAAATATTAGCAAGATATGGCCATTTAATTTTAAAAGAAGATTTAGATGTACTTGATACACTTGAAGATTTTAGTATTGATGGTTCAAGTACTACTTATTTGAGAAGTTATGACTCAGTAGTTGGAAATACAATATCTGATGGAATACTTGGAGGATTTGAAGTTACTCCATTGTTACCATATGAAAGGAATACTAACAAATACTTCAAAATGTATCCTGTTTATGAAGTAGAGTGATTAAAAACTGAAAAAGAAGGAAAAGAGTATGTTGTAAACAGATATGAAGGAGTAAGAATAGGAGGACAAATATATATTCCACTTGGTAAATCAGAAGAAGTATTCAGAAGTATCACAGAACCTAATGAGTGTAATTTATCAATAAATGGAATTTTTTATGCAGATAGAAACGGAGATCCAATATCATTAATGCTTGCTACTGCAAACTTACAGGATAAATTTGATGTATTATGCTTCTATCGTGATAATGTAATTGCAGAATCTGGAACAGTTGGTGATTGAATTGATGTAGCATATTTACCTAAATTTTTAGGTTCAGATTTAACTGAACGTTTAATGAAGTGGAAAGCTTACAAGAAACAAGGACTTGCTCTGATCGATAGTTCTCAAGAGGGACTTCCACCAATGAATACAACATTTGGAGGATTTGATGATACAATTAAAATGCAAACAATTCAAGCAATTGATATTGCAATTCAGAGAGTAGAAGAAACTTGTTCAACAATAACAGGAGTTTTTAGAGAAAAACTTGGAGGAATTGAACAGCGAGATGCTGTAACTAATGTACAAGTTGGAGTTAGACAATCTAGTTTTATAACTAAACAGTACTATCACACAATGGATTTAATGACTCGTGAAATGTTGATAGATTTATTAAATCTTGCAAAAGTTGTATATAAAAATGGAATTACTGGAACATTAGTGTTAGGTGATAAATTAAATAAAACATTTACAGCACTTCCAGAATATTATACACTTACTGATCATGATGTTCATATTGCGGATACACAAGATGTTCTAAAAGAGCAGGAAACTATGAAACAATTAACCTTTGAATTTATAAAAGGAGGTATTGTTGACCCGGAAGTAATACTTGAAGTAGTAACTGCAACGGGACTGACTAAAATGAAACATGATGTTTTAAATGCTTTAAAGATTAAGAAAGAAGAAGCAAATCAAGTTGGTCAATTAACACAACAAGTGGAACAACTTAATCAACAGTTAAAACAGGCTACTCAGGAAACTCAGAAATTACAACAACAAATCCAATCATTGAATAATGAGAAATTACAACTTGAAAAAGAAAAATTAGAACATTCAAAAAATATAGATTGGTTTAAAGCCAGAACTGATAGTGCTTACAAAGAAGAAATGCTCGAATGAGAAAAGAAAAGAATTCAATTAGAAGGACTGCAGCTTTTAGATAATAATAAAAAGAATGACGAAATACAGAATACATAATGAAGATAATACGAGGAGTACAAAATATCATCCGAGAAGTACAAAATATCATACGAGAGATACAAAATCGCTGGGGAGAAGAAATTAATGAATTTTGAAAAAAAATTTTAAACTTCACAATAATTATAGGAACATCCGCTGCTGGAGTTATTAGTGCTGATGTATTATGAAACTTACAAGGATATGGTGTTCATCCATTAATTTTCACAATTTCTGGTTATATATTAACTGCTTGTGGAGCTCTTGGGCTTGCGGCCAAACTTACCAAAAAATAATGATACATATTAGTTTAATAAGAATATCTCCAGATAGTAAATATTTGGATATAATCGTAGAAAGACCGTCTACATATAGGTTTAATACATTAAATATATATAGATATTTAGGAGAAAATCAATATGAGGATTATGTAGATTGTAGTTCAATTTATGACCATAGTAAAACTAAACAAGTTTTGAGAATTGCAACCTCTTCTTTTGGAGAGGATGTAACTATGTATAAAATTGAATTCGGAATCGTCCCAGATGCAGAGGGTGTTCCAGAAGTAGAAAATGAAGTAGCATATTGTTCTAATACAAATTTTGTATATGAGACTATGTTGGATTTAGCATTGAACGTTAAAAATAATTGCTTAAAAGAATCTGATTTAGAAACATTTAATAGAAACCATGTTATCTTATATGCACATACCGAAGCTATGAGACTGGGAAGATTTAGAGAAGCTGAGTTTTTATATGATATAATTTGAAAAAGCTTTTCTAACTGTGGACCAAAAAGTAGAAGATCTAATAGTTATAACAAACCTTGTGGATGTTAATTATGAAAGAGAAATATACAAATTCAATTATTGACACTACTTTACAAATGGTATATGATTTACAGTATTTAGGTAACAATAATAAAAAAACATTAAAGGACTTAAATACTTTAAAAGTACTAAATATTATTTATCAATGGGCAGACTGGTATCATATATCAGAGAAAGATAAAGTAAAGGTAGAAAACTTAATGAATTCTTTAATACTAAATAACTCTAATTTAAGTCTACCAACTATTACTCCAAATTTAAACTATTCCTCTGCAAGTATTCCAGAGAATGCTAAAGTTTGGGAAAGAGTTTATGATGATCCAAAATCAGTAACTTGAGAATTATCAGAAGATCAAGAATCTGAATTATTTAGTGGATATTTTGTTCCTGAGGAAGGTACTTATGTATTAAATTATAACGACTCAGTAGTAGATGTAGAATTTACTGATGGCAAATTAATAATAGAATGAGAATAGAACTAAAAATAGCAATAACTCCAAAACCTAACAATTTAACATCGTATAGTATTTTAGATTTAGTTAGTATAAATGGAAGAGCTTATTTATCATTAACAGATAATAATACTCCTGATTTTGGTAATGAGTCTAAATGGAAAAAAATTACAGAGAATCCATATGATTTAGCAAAAAGGTCTGGATATATTGGCACTGAATCTGAGTGATTAAATTCCTTAAGTGGAGCTCCGGGATTAAGTGCCTATCAGATTTGGGTAGCTCAAGAAGATAACATTGGAAAAACACAAGAAGAGTATCTAGAATGATTACAAAAGCCTGCAGTAGATGCAGCAGCCCAATTAACAAATATTGATTTATCATTTAAAGCCGATCACGGATATTCTGAGGGTGAAACTCCTAAAACACTCAAAGAGCTTGAACAAGAAATTGATTTAATAGCAGGCGGTGAAATGTCTCCTGAAGTGTTGAATGCAAAAGCTGACCACGGATACTCGGAAGGTGAAACTCCTAAAACGCTCAAACAGATTGAAGAGGGGGTAGACGCAATGGCAAATGCTGTCGGGGGATTTCCGGTGATTTCGCCTGAAGGAAAAATCCCAATTGAAGTAATACCGTCACTACAGGAAGTTTTTTCAGCACGGCAAAATTTCAATGATTTTACCGGTTCAGTAATTGAAATAACTACAAGTAGTATTCCAGAATCTCATGATGGTGTATTTATATATGTAAATGGTATTCTTTTATTTCCTTTGCGAGATTACACCATAGCTTCGGATACAATAACTCTTACTCAACCGATAGTAACACCATCCGATGTTTGTGTTATTTGATTTCTTGATAGAAATGAGTATTATGGCAGACCCCCGTCTAGGATAAATAATCTAAGTGTGGCATTAATAAGTTCTAAATCGATAATGCTTCACTATTCTGCAGCTGGTGCTCATGGTAATCAAGATCTTTGTGAGAAGTATAGAATATATTATTCTACGGTAGAAATAACAGAAAATAATTATTTGTCAGCAAATTATATAGATGTGACTTCAGGAATAATGCCGTATGGAGTTCAGATGTCTACCATAATAAGTGGATTGGATTCTGGAAAAATATATTACTTTGCTGTATCAGGATTTGCAAAGAATAAATATGGACTACTTTCTAACGTAGTAATGGCTAAAACTGATGATGTTTTTATGCCATCTACAGTCGGATATGTTTTACCAGTTACAAAATATGATGTATACGATTTTTTACATCATTTAAAAGAAGTTCCTGCAGAAAGTGGAGGTTCTCCTGGAGACTATTACAAAGTTGAATATATGGTTAATGGTAATATCGTAGAAGAGAATGGAATAGTTCAGGAAACTTCAGAAGTTGGATACAGAATGTTTGCTATGACTTATACAGGTTTTAAGAATACATGAACTAATTATAGTCCATACGAATTAATTATAGATCTAAAGGAGATAAAACGAGTTGATAGTATATTTATAAATTACGATAAAATAGTAGAGCATATTCATATTTGGACATCTTCTTTAGGAGCTAATTTTGCACATGCTGCAACGGTATCTGGATATGAGACTGAAGATACTTGGTTAACTGTACCTATACCAGAAGCTTATAGTTATGCTAGGTATATAAGACTAACATTCCCATCAGAAGTAGCTATTAGAGAGTTTGCAGTTTATGGGGCAAGTTTACAAGCTTCTTTGCCTACAGGTAGTAAAATTGGAGGGCTTAGACCAAAACAAAGATTTGAATATTTTGCAGGTACTAATGCATTTTTTACAAATATAATTTCTGATGTAGCTAATTTTGGCCGTAGAGTCCGTTTTTACAGCAACTGAGAATGGTATCCAACTATGGAGCAGACTGTCCAAGCAGGTATAAAATTATATGGAGATACTTCAGGAAATGGCGAAATAACTTATAGATTTAGTAATAATAGAGTACAAGGTGATTTAGATCAAAAATTACAAGATTATAAAATATTACTTGACAATAAGTATGGGGCTGCTCCAACATCTACATATATATGTTTTAAAGGAGCTATGCCATTTCAATGACTTGATTCCAATGGAAATGTTAGGCCGTTTTCATTAGTTGGAAATAATAGAATGCAGGATAAAAGTGTATATCCTGAATATGATTCTAGATCTCCTTGAGCTTATAGAATGTACTCTCAATTTTTATTCACATTCACAGCTAGATATGGACGAGCTACTGGATTAAATGAAAGTTTGATGGCTGTTGATCCAAGTAACACTAAATTGCAAGGATTAGATTTAGTTAAATATATAGAATTAGAAAATGAACCGGATAGAAATTGGAACGAGAGTCAAGATACTTACTATCATCCTGAAGAATTAGCAGCTATGGTATCGGCCTGTTATGATGGTCATATGGGACAGCTCGGGCCAGGGTTTGGGATAAAACAGGCAGATCCTACAATGAAGGTTGTACTGCCAGGACTGAAAAGCCAAAATAGTGGCTATATAAAACGAATGATGCTGTGGTTTGAAAGTAACAGAACTGAACCTGGGTATGATGTATATCCGTTTGATGTTATGGCTTTTCACTATTATCATAATACTGCAGGAGGTCAGACAAATGCTGCTACACGTAAGGGTATTTCACCTGACAGCATAAAGCCAAATAAAGCTATGGATGATGGTGGTACTTTGTATGATACCATGAAGTACATAGCCGATTGGAGAGATCGAGAAAAACCTAACCTTGAATTATGAATAGGGGAGTTTGGATATGATGAGCATCCACAATCATTACAATCTGTAAATCCGCAAGCAGGCAAAACACTTGGGCAATTAAAAGCTGACTTTATTATGCGATCTTATATGCATATAATTGCAGCAGGATTAGATGCAGCACATCAATATATGTATAGAAATGATACCCAGCAATCTTTGCTTGAAAGTGTTAGTTATCAAAATACTTATCTTGGTTCTGGATTTGTTGATTACATTAATGATTCTAGAGATATAAATGGTAATTTTTATTTGGATAGTGATCCAGCAAAATACCCTCCTTTAGCATCATATTATTATATAAGAAATTTAGTATCTCATTTAACTGGTATGAAATTTAGTCATATCTTAAGAATAGCAGGAAATACACATGTAGAAGATATACTAATAAATGTAGATGAATTAGACCCCACTTTAAAAAATATTTGTGGAATTGCATTTACACCAGATGAAGATGATGAGACTTTAGATAAAATTCCATGTATAGTTTTATGATTAGGACAAGAGCAGGCTGCATCTACTGTGGCTCATGTAGCAGTAGATTCTGAAGTTTTAGAAATTAATTTAACCACATTCAATAATGCGGAAAATTATCCAAGTTCATATGGAGCAACTACTACCCTTACACCAATATCTGGACCACATGGAAAGTATGTACAGGTTCCAATTAATGGAACTCCATGTATATTATGAACAAATTATATAGGTAAAAAGAAAATTGAAGCACCAGTACTAAATGCGTATGTACCTAGTGCTTCAGAAGTAAGATTATACTGAACTGATAAAAATGAAGAATCTTACAAGATTATAATTTATAAATATAATAATTCCACTGAAATGTATGAAGAGATAGTTAATCAATTAACTACTTCCTCAGAATATGATGTTTCGGGATTAAGTCCAAATACTAGTTATAAATTTATAGCTAAATTTGTAGATCATACAGATGTAGCTCTTCCTGAGTCAGAGTATAGTAATATTGTGGAATTTACTACTCCAGCATTACTGCCACTAGTAACTAATGTTGAGGTGGGATCAGTATCCTTTAATAGAATTGAATTTACATGGGATTATGATATAGCATTTGAGTCCATAACAGAAGGATTTAGAATCTATAGATCTAGTACACCAACTGGAACATACTCTCTTATAGCTCAAGTAGCTAGGGAGTTAAGATCCTATACTAATTATGGTCTTTTAGAAGGAACTACTTATTATTATAAAATAGCTCCATATAGTTCAATTGCTTATGGAACTCCTACTGGGTATATAGGATTCACTACTTTAGAAGAAAATAGTAATCCTCCAATAGTACTTTCTGCAAATACCGATTACTTTGGTGAAAAAATTATACTCCAATTTAATATACCGTTATCTACAACTATTTCTGTTATATCTAAAATAACAGTGTATGATCCTAATAACGGATCGCCTAGAATTTTATCTATATCAGCTAGCGAGTATTTACCAGATCCTATGAAATTGATACTTACTTTAAGTCAACCTATCACTCATTCTGGTACTGGAATATTAATTGGTTATGATGGTACTGGAACATTAACTTCTGCATACGGAGTTCCTGTAGCTCAATTTATAGATACTTCGGTTACAAATATGATAAATAGTTCATCTTTAGTATCTAGAAAAATACAAGTTAAATTTAATAGAGCTGCTGGAACTTCTGGATTTACTGCATTCGATGTTCCATCTGGTAATAATGCTTGGAATCAACTTTCTAAAACACAGGTATCTATATCAAATGTTAAAGATTCTACTGGTGGAATTACAGATATTGTTATTTCAAAACCTAAAACTTCCCCTGCATGGCAAGGGACTTCATTAGGTTCAGGATTTACTTCCGATCCAGATCAAGAAGAATTGACTGGAAAAACATTCACTGTAGGAGATTTTGCATCTTGAGTTAATGGATCAGGAGCTAATATAAATAAATGAACTCCATTTGGAGCATTATCCCAATTAGTAGGATTTCATAATTTAAGATCAGATAAAGATTATTATATTGAATATGTAATTACAACAGCTACTCCATCCAATGATGCAGTTTATAAAGCACAAGAATTTACTAACAATATAGCTCAAAAAGTAATATCTGTTAAAAACAATACTACTCAAATATTTAAAACTTCTAAAATAACTCCTATTGTTTGCCCATCATCTCTTGTTGCTCAAACAATTCCACTATTTACTAGTCCTTCTGTATATTTAGGATTTAGATCTATAAATGATGCTGGCACTGCTACTAGTGGATCATCTATTCTTACTGGGGCTATGTTAATAGAGGTACATAGGGAGTAATTACTAATTTTATTAAAAATAAAAAAAAATAATGGCAACATTCAGACAAGTACAAGTTCCCTCAAATTTGGGGGAACTTACTAATAGAAGTCTAGATATTAATTCATCTATGAATGATGATGTTTTTAATATTTATGGAATAGATCCAAACTCAGAACCTACTATAACAAATATCGAAATTTTAAATGATAATTTAACTGAGTTGCTTATAAGATTTGATAATTCTCCTAAATATTATCAAAAAGAAGACTATGCCCATTTAATAAGTCTACTCTATAATTCTCTAAAATATATATATAAGCCAGAGTCTAATAAAACAGTAGAGTTTAAAGGATTAGCTACCATAGCAACAAATCCAATAAATGAAATTAGTTTAAAATTTCCAGGAATATATTTAGTTTCTGAAACAGGTATATATTCTGAATTTTTAGATGAAGATGGGCATGCTATTGAAATTACAGAGGACTTATTAATACAATCTATAATTTTCTTAGTACCTCATATAGTAGATGATGTATTTGCTTACTACACAATACAAAGATATAGATTATCCCTTTTAACCGACCAATCATTGACTGGTGATGGAACAAGTACAAATAAATATAGGGTAGTTATTTCATCAGAAGAAAATAATATTTTACAAAGAAAAACAGACGGACTTTTTGTAACTGTTATACACGATCAAACACTTTCAGGTAATGCTAGTAATGCTAATCCTTTAACAGTGCGATTAAGTAATGAAGGGTCAAATAAAACTAAAAACATTTTATCAAAAAGATCTGATGGATTACATGCAGAAGAAACAGATCCTTATTACATCGCAGATAAACCCAATATAGCTTTAATAGATGGGTCTAACTCAGCTATAAATGTTTTAAGTTTTATAACTAATCCAACTGTACAACCACTTCTTGCTGGTCAAATTCAATATAATCCTGATGAAAAAACACTTGATTTTGGATTGTCTGACGGTGGTACCGGTTCATTATTCAAAGAAATGTTTGACTATTATGTAAATATCGATACTGTACCGTTGGTTGATGGTATGATAGTTTCGACCGCTGCAATTCCAGGTAACCGGAAAGGAATTAAGCGTACTGACTTTACAAATCTTACATCAATTCGTTCAATAGTTGGAATGGTTACTGTGCCGTATATTGGACAAAACCAATCTGGACGTGTTACAACGAAAGGGATTATCAACAATTTAAACACAAGCGGGATTGCTGAAGGTGCTCAATTGTGGGGTAATCCGGCAGTGCTTGGTGGATGGACTGGAAATAAGCCAGCGAAGGGTAATTACGCTGTACAGATTGGTCAGGTGGTAGTTTCTCATTCAACTGTTGGTTCGGTAGAATTAAACGTTTCTAAAGATATTAAATTTGGTGATTTAGCAGACGTAGACGGAGATACTACAACACTGAACAATACTGACAAGCTTCCAATAAAAGATGGTGACGGTATTGTCCGATTCATCCCTGTTGCGAATGTCAAGGCAGCATTAAAGGCCGATACAGACTTACTTTACGAGCCGCTACTTGGTTTTACACCTGAAAATGCAGCGAATAAAGGACAAGCAAACGGGTATGCTTCGCTTGATGGTGACGGCCTAGTCCCTGCTGCACAATTACCGTCATTTGTCGATGATCTTGTCGATGCATATGGTACATACACAGATAACTCAGACCCTGAAACAATTATAGAGTTGTGGACCGATGAAACACACACCGTATCTATAGAAAAATACACCGGCAAAATTTATGTCGACGTTGTTACTAGATTCCAATTCAGGTGGTCAGGTTCTGTTTGGGGACCTATGCGATCAGGTCCGGTTCAATCTGTAGCCGGAAAGACAGGAAATGTTTTACTCGTAAAAGCTGATGTTGGACTGGGGAATGTTGATAATACATCCGATGCAAATAAGCCAGTTTCGACATTGCAAGCCGCTGCAATCGCGACAAAGGTAGGGTTAACGGGTAATGAAACTGTTGCTGGGGTTAAGACATTCAGCTCATCCCCTGTCGTTCCGGATCCCACTACCGCAGGGCAAGCTTTAAACAAAGGAGCTGCCGATTCGTCGTATGTAGGCCTTACCGGCGCACAAAACATTGCAGGGGTAAAGACGTTTACGGATAGTCCGGTAGTGCCTACCCCTGTAAACAATGGAGATGCCGCAAATAAGGAGTATGTTCAAAGCGTTATCACTGTTGGCAACGATACTTATCAGGAGAACAAATTAATCACTGATGCGAGAGTTGCAACATTGGAAAGCGTTATCAATTCCGCCAACCTCAACCAAGAAACAACAGCTACAGCGACAGGTGTTGACACTATACCACTTCCTAAAACCGCCGCAAACGGAGGTATGCAGGTTCAGCTGTTTGGGCAGAGTGCTCAAAATTTGGTTGTAAATGGCGATTTTAGAAATGGGACAACAGGGTGGTTTTTCTCAAATGTAACAAGCAGTTTATTGACAGGAGGTATTTTAATGCAAAAAACTAACACCGAATCGTTAATGAGAATGCATACAACGGGGACTGTTGTTACGGGAGACATTTACTATTCTATGGCCTTGATAAAGTGTAGTATATCTCCATCTGCGAATGATGTGATGTTTGGTCAGTTCAATGCATCGCTTTCAGTAAATAGTAGCCATATATCTTATGCACAGTCTACAACTGATTTACAGGTATTGTCAATCAGGGGCGCTATGGGTCAGCCAGCTAATTTTTTCTTTACTGGGGTAGGATCAAAAAGCACATATGTCGGAACTATTTCAGTTTACGGAATACGTGTGATCAATCTCACCGCTATATTCGGAGGCGGCAATGAACCGTCTAAAGAGCAATGTTACTTACTTTTCGCCAACTATTTTGAGGGCAGTAAAAATGTTCTTGGGACTGGTAGGATGAGGAGTATTGGGAAGAATTTACTTGATTATACCAAGGGCTACAACACAGCCAATCCGCCTGCTTCCGGCACTATACTGAATGTGCTTGACGGAAACCGAATATTGGCATACAATACATCCTCAACGAGAGGACGTGGGTACACCGTAAATCTTCTGCCTAACACATCCTATGTTTTTTCAGCCAGAGGATACAGTTCGGCAGACGGTAAGACTCCATATGTCGCAATTTATGATAATGGCACTATTTCTATGATAGCGTCAAATATTAATTTTTCTGGAGATAAATCATTATTATTCACAACAGGGTCTACCGGAAGAGTTAATATCCATTTTTTTATAAATGGGGCTTCAACATCTTTTGTATCTTTTGAAAATATACAGCTTGAGCGAAATATAATAGCAACAACTTATGAACCATACCGCCAATCAATCCTACAACTCACCACCCCACCACTTCGCAGCAACGGCCTTATCAAAGACGAAATTCGCAAGGGGACTAATGGCTATGAGCTGGTTAAACGGGTTGGAGTTGGGACGTTGGGAGCTAACGGAATTACAGGAAGCGATTTTGAAGGTGGGCTGATTGGGGCGTGTTACGACGGAGATGGAAGTGTTTCAACTTGGACTCTAAATACAAGTAGCCCAATTTCAGGGGCACAGGACGGAAGACTTATAGTTACCACTGCTCCTGCTTCTCTCGGTCGCCCAGTATATAACATAGGTGTAAGCCGTACACAGGGCCAATACCGACGTTTATCATTTGATTTCAAAGTTAATTCTGGAAGCCCTGCGATTGCCAGCTTCTTACCCGGAAGCGGAACAATTAACATTAATAGAGTATTGGTAGGAGCAGGTAGGTTTGAATACTACTACACATGCAATGGCGCCCAAGCCTTTGGTTTATACTTTGGCAATTCCGGGTTGTACGACATACAGATCGATAATTTTAAAGATGAGCTAATAAATACTCCCGATGGGGCTGCAACTGGAATAACAACAACGGTAATTGGCTCAAACATCCATTACACCCTCGCCACTCCAACCATCACCCCAATCGCTCACGCTGGACTGCTGAATTCAAACAGCAGCGGAACGGTTTACTTTGAACCAATTATTGCCGATGCAGGGGTTTACGGAGCTAACATTGCCACCCAGCTCACCGATTATCCGATTGCCTCGCTTGAAAGTATACGGAAGTACGCTAACGGGACTTACACAGAGCTGAACACTGCCACAGCCGTAATAGCAGGTAACGGATTGAGTTTCACGCACCCCGATTTGGTTAGTGGTGATTTGGTAATGTTTACCTATGCTTACAATAAGGAAAGCATCAGGCGGAGTATGACACTCACTCATTACGATAGCCGATTTGTTAAGGCGGACACGGCAAATGGAAAGGTTTATCGAATTGTTCCTGTTGTGACAAATGGAGTTGTAAGCTGGACAGCAGTAGAGGTTTAATGATTAAAATTTAACAAAATGGAAGATATATTTATACAGGCTTTAGTAACACGTTCAAAATCGGAAGAGGGTTTAATCGACCTTCTTCCGGAGGACGTAAAAATACTGGTAGAAGAAAAGTTGTTAATGGAAGAAGTTGAAGAATAATGAAAAAAATAACTATAATTTTGGACGCTGCTCACGGAGAAGAAACTACTGGAAAAAGAAGTCCTGATGGAAGATTTAGGGAATATAGATGGTCTAGAGAGATAATTTCAAAGCTAAAACATAAATTACAGTCTTTAGGTTATGAAGTATTTGAATCTAATTCTACAAATAAAGAGATAGGTTTAGATAAGAGAGTTCAGAATACAAATAAAATAGCTAGAAGTAATAAGATTTTTATTTCTATACATTCAGATGCTGCCGGTAATGGCAGCGACTGAATGTTAGCTAGAGGATACAGTGTATATACAACTATAGGTCAAAATAATTCCGATAAAGTTGCAGAAGTAATACTTACAAATTTTCAATCTGATTTCCCCGAGTTAAAGGGAAGATTTGATTATTCAGATAATGATAAAGATAAAGAAGCTAATTTTTATGTTATAAAGGGGGCTAACTGTCCAGCAGTACTCATAGAATGATGTTTCCAAGATAATAAAGAAGATGTAGAAATTTTATTAAGTGAGGAATATAATAATAGACTTATTGCTTCCCTAATAAAAAGTATTGAACAAATAAACAGTAAATAATATGTCAGAATTGCAAGGAGTCAAACTTTCTCAGTTACCAGAAATATTAGAAATTCCAAATAATGCATATCTTTATGTAATTTCTGGAAATCCACCTGTAGGATATAAAATCACAAAAGAAAATCTTATTAAAAGTATATATGATGCAATATCAGCAATCGAAAATGGATTAGAGGCAGTCGAAGGATCTACTTGAATATCCACAATATCAGGAATAAAATATACTAGAGTTAATGACCAATGAATAGAAATATAATATGAATAAAATAGAATTAAAGTATCCAAATTGAGATAGGTATAATAAAGATATTGCAGGGAAAGTAATGGTAGCTAAAAATACTGTTCTTCCTCCTGATGACCCAGCCTATACTGATCCTATAAATACTCAATTATCACATTCTGAAATAGGAACAGTATTTGTTAAAGGGTATGCTGCTTTTGAGGATTTAGTACCTTATATGTACGAGGATTATAAACGAAGATTTTATAATTCTCCATATAAAAATTATATTGAGTTTTTAGAATCTTTAGCTGCAGGCACTGGAACAGTAAGAGCTTTTAGAAATTGTATAATAGGTAAATGTACTGGTAATTACAGAGTAGTTGATGATTTTTATTTGGTAGAAGTAGATTTATACTTACATTCTTGGGCTAGAAACACTGGAATGGTAATAAAAAAATTAGAAATAAACTTACAAGGATTTACTGATAATACTGTTGAGTTTATGGAAGAAAGTGACGTTTGTAAGTTAGGATTAGATTTATCATTTGATCACGGGTGGAGAAATATGAGTGGTTTAGGATACGGATATGGAAATTATGATTTTTATGAACACTCCAGTAAGTATCGTGCTCCAGATGGAAGTTTTTATTACCATGGTGATTATATTGCAGATTTATATCGTAAAAGTATTGATCCTGATTACCTAGATTATTCAGATGTACAAGAAATGTTAATTAAATTTGGAGGAAAATTAACTAATGAATATCTAAAAGGCCAAAGATTTGATTTAGAAGATTTATATATGTTAAATTATAAATCAAAAATGGATTCTGAAATAATATATAAGGATGCAAAAAATACCTTTCTAGATGGAAGTCCTCCAAAAAGTTCTTGGATTAAGATACAACCTCTCTGGTCTTGAGTTGGAGGAGTTCCTACAAAAGTACGAGTGCTTGCACATAAAACTAACCCTAATCCAGTAATAGGTGGTACAGGAGTATTAGAATCTAAATTATTTGAAAACCGTTCCTGGAAAAATTGACCTATTGGATATCGAGAAGACAATAGATATAAAAATAATACGCATGATGAAAGTTATGTTGCAATTACTGGGCTAGAGGCTGGAGTAAATTATTATTTCAGAACATATATAGAATATTCACCTCTATCTTTAGATGGGCAATCTTTTGACTTAGATACTACTAGTGAATGATATTCAGACTCCGCACAATTATCTGCATTTACTGGAGTCAAAGATCCTATTTTATATTTTGGAGCAAAATGACCAGTGTGGAGAGATGTAGACTACCTAACATTTAGAATGGCTTGAATAAAAGGAGACCCTTCTATATCTAGTGCAGGTATAGTATATTGTAAGACTTCGTTAGGAAGATCTCCTAATCTTAATACTGACCCATATATAGAATTAAATAACATTGGTGAATCAGAAGAAATAACTATATCTGGACTACTTAACAATGAAAGTTACTGATTTAAAACTTATATTATACTTTCAGACAATAGAGTTATTTATCCAATTATTGAGAAGGGTGGATATGAATTTACAGGTCCAGGATATATGTTATGAGATGGAGACTGTATAGCATACACTAGAAATGATTCTGCTGTAGCTGGGACTGTAAATATTACTGATATTTTTAGAGTTGAAGATACTAGTATCGGAATGGCTATACAAGTTATGGATGATGGAGGATCTAGTATAATTGAGGGAGGAGTATGTTATTCTAAGTTACCTATGCCAACTACTGCTAATAATAAAAAAATTGCTGATTTCTATAATGGGCCATCAGCAAGAGCTCCTTTTGATATTACAGATTTAGATCCAGCAACTAAATATTACTTCAGACCTTATGCTATTTCTTATGTAGGTACTTGGTATGGAGCACAAAAAGAAATAACTACTTCTTCAGGCCCAATAAGAATTACTGCAGTAAGAACTCTTGCTCCTGATAAAATTACTTTTAATTCAGCTGAATTAAAATTAGAAGTAACTGATAATCTTAATGTTATAGAAAAAGGGTTTGTATGAAGGTCTGGAATAGCATCTCCAACATTATCTGATACTGTGATAACTAGTGATGATATTAGTAGAGGGATTTTTAGTAGTAATATCACTGGTCTTAGTCCTAAGACAGTATATAGTTATAGAGCTTTTGTAAGAACTAATGATGGGTACGTTTGAGGTGAACATAAGACATTTACTACATTGAATGTTTCTGATTCATCAGTAATAACTAATACTCCATCAACTGTTTTACTGGGAAGTTTGCCAGCACAAATCCATACAGAATTTATAACTTCTGTAGAAATAGAATCAGTAGGCAGTTTACCAATAACTAGCATTGGTATAGTGTTAAGTGATAGACCAATAGATAGTTCTGTAGATCCATTTACTTACACTTTAAAATACCAAATAGGAAATGCGACAACTCCAGGAAAATATGGGATTAAAATAACAGGACTAACTTTAGGAAAAGTATATCATATAGCTGCATTTTGTAGATCAAATCAAACTAATTTTGGATATTCAAAATCTGTATATTTTAAAACAGAAGATCCTTCTTCGGGAACAGCTGAAAGTAATAAAATTAGTATAGGAATGACATCATTTACAAAGGGTGTTATAAACTTAGAATCTAGTATTATTAACTATACTGGTAAAATTTTAAGGGCTGGAATAGCTATGTCTACAAGTCTTATAGTAGATCCAGAAGGATCTGTTGATGATTTATCTTTAGAATATAAAGAAGTTAATGAACAATTCATTAATAATTTTCCTTCTATTAAAAAATTCCTTATATCTTTCAGTGGACTTCAGGCTGGAACAGCTTATTATTTTGCCTCCTATTATCAGACTCCATTAGGATGGACTTGGTCTAACACTTTAAGTGCAGTTACGACAGGGGAAATAACATCATTTAGTTTTGCAAATACAGTTCCAATTATTACTGACTATTCTTTCACAATGTCTTCAACAGTTAGTGATGAAAGTAAAATAGAAGTTGTTGGATATCAATGAAGTACAGATGAGTCTAGTTGAAATACTGTACAACTTTCTTCTTGAAAATCTGGTCCAATTGTATTTACTTTTAATAAAGAAACTGTAGGGAATTACTATATAAAATCTTTTGTAAAATTAGTTGACGGATCAATCTATACTTCTTCGACATACCTATTTAAAGTAACTAAAGAAAAAGAATATTCTAACTTTAGTCCTCCATCCAATGCAGAAATTGGAGAATATTATGAACATACTTTTAATGGGACTACGAGAAAATGAAAGAAAAATGAAGAAGGTTGGCAAAGAATTATAGAATTATCTGGAGTTAAAGGAGATGTTGTTACTAGTAGTAGTTTACCTGCTCTGTCTAGAGTAAATGCTCAAAAAACTACTTCAGATAATTTATTGGAGATTGTTCCTAATTATCATGAAACAAGTTTACTAAAAGTATATCCAAGTGATTTATTTGAAGATGAATTTTATTGTGATATAACATTATTAGAACCTCTTAAATGAGATACTATTGATATAAATTGGGTATTGTCTTTTATAAATGATGTAGAAAATTTATCCCTAATTATATCTAATTATAATATTTGACATACTGGAAATAATACATATAAAATATTATTAAATACGCCTGAACAGATAAATATGATCAATACCTTTGAAAATATTTCTAAATTTGGAGATAAAATAAAAATATCTAGAGAAGGTATTGCAGATGATTTTATTACTGTGTTCAAAAATAACTCAAAAATAAAAACTAGTAGTATAATTACACTTGATGGATCAAATTTAAATGATGTTATAGAAAATAACGTTATTTCTGCCTTTACATCGCCTAGCTCAATACCCGATAGAATTGGTCAGAGATGATTTAATAAGGGAACTAAAGATACATATACTGCTTTTGGAACTGACTCTATATCAGATTGAGTGTTAGACGGAAAAAAAACTTCGTATAAAGTATACTCCTTTACTGTATCACAAACATCTACTTTAGACCCAACTCATATAGTTCTAGATAACACATTACTTTCGGAAGAGTGATATGATGGTGTTTGAAGTAGAACAGGAGTAGGAGTTTATGAATTAACTTTTGATTCAGTATTAAATCCTCATGTACATATAACTAGTTTTACTTGCCCACAAGCTAATCAAATTATTTATAGTCCTGCTGGTAAGTTTTATTTTACAGTAGAAAATAGTACAGACGTAGGATTTGAAAATAATAGACTTGTTTTTAAAACATATTTGGATTCTACTAATACATTAACTGATGGATTATTTACAAATCAATATATAAAATTAATTGTATAAATAATTAAACATATTTTATAAAATTTCACACCCTATCCAAAGATACAACCTTAATTTTAATAATTTCACTAATAATGCAATTTTTAAAAATAAAAGGTTGTATCTTTGCAAAATAAAGTATGTTTTAAACAGAAATAAAAAAATCAATATAATTATGTTAAATTATTAATATCCATTATGAGTAACGAAAAATGGTCACAAAAACCAATTATAACTAATCCTACTAAATCTACGAGAATTTGCTTGATTGATGGAAGTCCTGTTGTTGAGAATAAGACGATTTCGATTGAGGATTTAAATAATTACTTAGTAGAATATAAAAGTTTAGTTAATAAATCACTTGATATGATGCCACAGTTATTATATAGAAATCTTGAAGGAGACAATATGTTAGCAAGTAGTGACTTTAGTGGAAGAATTAGAGATGTAGAAACACCGATAATTGCAATTGTAAACTCAGGATTAGAAGTAACATTAGCAAATGTTCCCTATATTAAAGGATTAATTGAAATTCCAGGAGATTGAATGTTGGGATGATTTAAAGATGATTGATCAATAACAATAAATAGTTCAATTAGAATTGCATCAATAGAATATTTAGGAAATCAGACTGTTTCTGGAATAGAATATTCAAATTGCGCAAAATTAACATTAGTTAAAGCTTCTGCAATTCCAGTAGGAACTAGAGGATTTATCTGTTCATTTTTAGCAGGAGGATTAACTTTACAATGAGATCCTACATTCAAAGCAACTAAAGTAAATGGAACATGGAATCGTCAAGTAGTATGTTGCGGATATAGTTGAAAAACAATAGACGGAAAATATAAAGCACTTGTTACAGGAGAAACTAACTCAGCAGTAGGTATAAAAAGAGCATATATAACAAAAGTATTCGAAGCAGAAGATAGATTTGGTTCTTGAACAAATATTTGATCTAATGATTCTGTAGGAGTTTTTGATGGACTTCTTCCTTCAGGATATGAAGGATTTACTCCATTGCAACAAGGAATTAAAAGTCCATACAATTCTAGTCATCATATAGTAATTGCTGGATTATATAATTCGTCGAATGTTATGAATAAATTTGCAGCATTAGTTTTTAATGATGATTTATCATACAGAAAACTTGTAGAGTTAAATGTAATATATACTCCAGAATCTGGATATTCTAATGCAGGATACGGTCTATCTACTGCATATTATAAAGGAGAATTCTTATTTAGTATTCAAGATGGAACACATAGTAATGGAGTTACATCTACAGCTAAAAGGGTAGTATTTAAAAGTAAATATTTAGAAGGTCCTTACACACAACATAGCATAATTTATGATTTAGGCGAAACACCTGAATTTCAACAAGAAGCCTCAGTTATAGGCTATGCAATTGCCAATTCAGCCTTATTTGTATTTAACAATGAATTATATTGTTTTTCTAGTGGTGAAGGATTGACAAATTCTGGAAATTATGTAAAACATGAATTTCATTTATGGAAATTTAATGATGCTGATTCAACTTGAACTTTTGTTAAAGGACCAGTAATTTTATCTTTACATGGAGATGATGATAACTATCCAGAATACCCAGCAATTGGAGCTCATGTTCCACTTGGTAACCCTGATGATGGAGGATGGGCAAAAAATCATATGGGGTTAACTACTTTTCATTATATAGAAGCAAACAAACTATGAATTGGTTATGGAGCAAAAGGGTATGGTCAATTAGCAACAGATAGTTATCAGGCAACAATAGGATATATAGATTTAACGAAAGCGTTAAATTAAAATAATAAACAATTTAAATGACAATGACAATGACAGAAAAAGACATTTTCGATGAAGTAGACCTTGGATTAGATGATCAAGATTTACCTACAGACCCACAACAAACATTAGATTTTGTAGAAAACGATTTTGTAGAAGGTGATATATTCACTAATTCTGATACAAAACCTACAACCAGTGTAATTGATACATTGCTAGCGAATAAAGGAATCATAGATGGTAAAATAAAAATCATTAATGAAGATGACACTGAAGAAGAAATTAATTTCTATGATTTATCAATAGAAGAACAATTAGATATTTTAAATTCTAATGAATCACCTAGTGTAGATTTAGAGGATTCAGAAGTAGAATTTTTAAATACAATTAGAACTAGTGGATTAACCCCAACACAATACTTCGAACAGTATAAAAAACAAATACTATCTGAAATTAATGGCGAGCATGTAAAAGCCTATGAAATAGATAATTACACAGATCAGGAACTTTATGTTTTAGATTTAAAAAATAAATTCGATTTAACAGAAGATGAACTAGTAGCGGAATTAGAAAAAGAACTTCAGAATGAAGATCTTTTTAAAAGAAAAATTACTAAAATTCGCGACGAATACAAAGCTTTAGAAGATGAGTCAATAAAGGCTCAAGAAGAAGAGTTATTATTACAAAGACAACAAGAGTACGATGAGTTTTCTCAAAGAATGGTAGATATTGCTATTAAAACAGAAGATTTATACGGAATTGAGTTAGAAGATGATGAAAAAAATGAAGTTCTTACATTCTTATTAGAATTAGATGAAAACGGTACTAGTAATTTTTATAAAGCATTAAATGATCCAACAAAACTTTATGAGGTAGCGTGGTTTTTACGTTACGGCAAAGAAGCTTTTGACACATTAAAGAATGTATACGAATCAGAGATAGCTAAATTAAAAAAGTCAGATAAGCGACAAGTTGTGGTGCAAACAAACAACAAAGAAATAAACTCTATTCACGACTTAAATTTTTAAATAGATTAAAAAATGGTTATTGCAAGTTATGTAAATCTTAAGCCTGAAATGGCTCATAGTAGAACATACGAAGACTTCTACAAGTTTTTAGGTAATCGTCCTCACATGATGGGCGTAATGGCAAGAATGAATACTCAAAACACTGCTACCTTCCTAACTGAAGCTCTTTTAAATGTTTACTATAATCAAAAATCGGTTAATAAATTCCAACCGATTAACTCACTTCGTATTGAGTGGGAAATTGATGTTGAATTCATCAAAGAAGTGGAATTTGCTGCAGCTCCTGTAGGAGATGGTGCTGCTGGTGCTGATGTATTGATGTACTTTAAAGAAAGATACTATGAAAAGTATGATACTTTCAAAGTAAATGGATCACGTCAACAATTCATTGTTAAAACAACTCCAATTAGAAAAGCGGATAATTTCTGGGAATACACAGTACAATTAATTGATGCTGATTATTCTGCAATTGTAGATGCTAATTCTTGCCAATTAGGTATGAAATCGAGATTCTTATCGAACATTATGCCTGAGTATCATGAAATTGGATTTGTGAAGTACCAATCAAATATTGAAAAACATGTCAATTATTTGACAGAACACCGTGTAGACGTTTCTTATTCGTCTCGTTTTGCCCAAATGGAAACTCAATTCATCAAAATTGCTCAAGGCGAAGGTACTGGTGAATTGAAAGAAAAAATCTTCAAATTAAACAAGATGGAAAAAGACCTTCTGGACAATTTCCAATTTGTGAAGAATAATGGCCTGTTGTGGCAAAAAACAACAATGGATGCTAATGGTAAATCAACTGTAATGACAGAAGATCAGAGACCATTAATAGCAGGAGATGGTTTAGTACCACAGCTAGAGAGATTTGCATCTAAATATAAATTTGCTAAATGGACAATCAACGTAATGAATACTGTACTTGACCAAATGAGTCAAAAAGCAGTAGCTCCTACTGGTAATCATTACACATTCATTGTAAATGATAGATTGTGGACTCAAGTTAATACAGTTCTTGGAGATTGGTTAAAATCATGGCAATCAGTTCCAACTATGATGTATTCTAAAGCTACAAATTCGATGGTGAAAGCCGATAATCCAATTAAAGTTGGTGGAACTTTTGTATCTTATGAAGTAGCAGGTAATACTGTAACATTCATGGTTGACCGTGCTTTAAGTCGTGAATATCCAACCAAAGCTTATGGAATTTGTTTAGATTTGACTCCTGATATGGTAGAAAATAGACCAGCTGTTGCAGCATTTACTTTAAAAGGTGCTGAATTCGTTTCTAGTAAATATCCGGGCGTAGGAGGTGTTGATGGAATAACATCTGGTATAGTTTCAAGTCCTGTAGCAGGATCTAAACTTATTGCTGCTGGTTACTCAGGAATTGTACATTTTGCTCCTTATCGCAGCTTTATTGTTGAAGAAGTTTAGTAATTATTAAATAAAAAATAAAGAGAGGGATTTATTCCCTCTCTTAAGATATATAAAATTTAGATAAACAAAAAGAATATATAAAAAATGAAATATGAATAATGAAATAATTATAAGAAGTGTTTTTGGAAAAGTTAATCAAATTTACTTCATACAACCTTGTCCTAATCCTAGAACTGGAAAACTTCCTGCATGTGTAAAAACTGTAAATTCTAATGGTGATATGATCTTATCAGAGGAGGAAATTACTAAAATGAATAAAGGACTTGTTCACTATGTGCCAGCCAACCATGTTTTTCAAATTGTAGATGGTACAAAATTTGACTTAGATGATGTGGTTGATGCTGCTAATTGGCAAGCTATTGAGCATTGTGATTGGATTGCAAAAAATAGATTTGAGAGAGATGCTCAAGGAAATTTAGTAATTGACGGGAATGCACATAGATATGGTAATGCTGATTTGTACGTAGAACGTCCAGGAGAAATTACTGTAGCAAGAATTACTAAAAAACAACTTATTCACAGAGCATGTGATTATGTATATCAAGACTCAGAATCAGAGAGAATTAAAAAATGTCGTGTGTTAGGTCGCAATTTAGCAAATGCTATGCCGGCTGATATACTTGATTTTCTTATTGAAAATGCTGAAAAAGATCCTAAAAAGATAATTGATTTATATGAAGGTGAGGATTGGAAAATGCATTTATTTATTTTAGATGCTGTAGATAGAGGAGTTATTAGAAAAGGTGAAGGAATTTACAGATATGATGACAAAACACTTGGTGCTTCAATAGAAGCAGTTATTTTACTATTTAGAGATGTGCGATATAAAAAATTGGTTGATTCTATTAAATTAGAGACATATCCAAATTTATTACCTAAAAAAGAATTAGAAACTTTAGAAAACTCTATTGTTAGTGGAATACCTCATTTTGATGATTCAGGTAAGGATATAGTAGAAAAGACTACTGCAGCAAAACAAACTCCAAAGAAATAATTAGAATAATAACTTATATTGTTTATAAAAACTAATTGTTAGTAAAAAGAAGCTAAAGAAAAATTGGGATTGAAATTAAGTAGTATTAGTTCAGCAATAAAAACTAGCTAAAAAATGCAATGGTATCTATGAACAAGAAATGACAATCTACCAAAATTTATAAGATAAATTAGTGATTAATTTTTAAATATTACAACTATCACATCACGACAAGTTTTCGAATATGCTTTAATTGAGTTAAATAAATGACAGGCTCCTAGTTTATTACTGGAGGATTACAATTATTTTATAAATAAAGCAATTAATCAATATATCAATAAAAGTTATAATTTTTATGATATAAACCAACAAAAATCTGATGATTTGAGGGTATTAAAATCTTCTGCGGTATTAACTCCAAATTTAAATAACGATTATACAGGATCTGCATTATTTACCAAAGTTTATGAAGTAGATCTACCTGATGATTATTTACATATATTGAATTGTTTAGTAGAGTATGATGTTAATAAAACTTTTAAATGCTATAATGTAAATGATAAAGTACATTTTGGGGCTAAGAGGTTAACTTCAGACATGTTTGCTCAAATAATTAATAATTACTATATGAGACCATCATATAAAAATCCATATTTTTATATAAATAATGTAAATATAGTAAATACTTTTCCAACCCTAGATTCTAGTACTATTAATAAAGTAAACTATACTCCTGAAGTAACTATGAGCGAGCAATCAGAGCCAATGGTAAATGAACCTGGCACAGGTTATATACTTTCAGAACCTAGTAATGGTAATAGTGTAGAAAAAGCTTCCGGTTTGAGATATGGGAATAAATCTAAAGTAAGGATGGAGATAAGATATGGTAAAGACGATAGTTTATTTAAATTAAGTAAAGTTTATATAGATTATTTAAAAGTGCCTCAATTTATAAGATTGACTCAAGAGCAGATAGACGAAGTAGAGGATAACTCCCAAGTATTAGAATTCCCAGATTATGTATGTCAAGAAATAGTAAATGAACTGGTTAAATTACTTATGGAAAATGCAAGTGATCCTAGATTACAAACAAATATTCCAGTAAGTCAATCAATTGCTATTCCTTCACAAGAACAACCACAAAAAAGATAATAATAATTTTTTTACAAAAAATAACTTATAACAATGTATCAATTTACAAAAACAACTGTTATTAATTCGGCAAAAGCCTTAGATTACCAAGGAAATGTTTTAGTTGACGCAAATGGAAATGATATTGCAATGTATTCAGGTGCAAATAACATTTTTAAAGTAGCTAAAGCAGGAACTTTCTTAAAAGATAAAGTTGTAAGTGCTCACAAAAGAGCATACTCAGCAGGCGTAAAAGAAATCGCAAAGATAACTGTACCTTCGGCAACCGCTGGAGATATTTTAAAATTAACTGTGGAAGTTATGCTTTCTCAGTCGACTAAATCAGAATATACTAATTATTCTATAGATTTTAAGAAACCTCAAACTATTGAAGTTTTATATAAAACAGATGCTGCAACTACAGCGGGACTGTTTGTAACTGAATTAAATAAGTTAAAAGATAGATTTGGACAAAGTCTGTTTAAAGCTAGTAATTCGGGAGCAGAGATAACTCTTACTGCAAAAGAAGATGTACAAAGATTTAGTTCGGTATTACTTTATAAAGTAGAGTACGACAATAATAATACTATTGCTCAAATGAAAGAAACTGTAGTAGCTACTGGTGCAGTTACAACAGCAGGAAAAGTAGGATTTGGAGATGATGCTTATATGGCAAAATCAATAATGTTACCTACTGCTGAAAATGTTAGATACTTTGGAGAAAGTAAAGAAGAACGTCCTGTATTAGGTGGAAATTATACACAGTACACAATACATTATAAAGTAGAAAAAGATCATGATTCAGGTATAGTATCTGGAGCTGTATCGACTACTACTCATGTATTCTATGTAAAATCTGGGTTAACTTCTGGATTCGAGACGGCATTAACTGCTGCTGGTATTTCGTTTGGAATAACATTATCTGCAGATCCTACTTCAATTGATTTAAGTGATGGTCAAACTACTACAGTAGTAGCAACTAATGCTGTTGGAGCAGTTACCTTTACTTCTGGGACTCCAGCTAAAGCTACTGTAAATTCTAGCACAGGAGTGGTTACACCTGTAGAAGCTGGTACTACAGTAATTACAGCAACAGATTCTATTGGAAATACTGCAACTATAACAATAACAGTTGTAGCTTAATTTATTTAAGGCGGCAATTTCGCCGCCTTTTTTATTTTTATTAAAATGGTAGAAAAATTAGCTTCCGCAATATATAATGATATAGTTGGTGGATTAGTAGGAATAACTTCTACACCAACAATATCTATAGAACAACTACAAGATGAAATCATAGAAGAACGTTTACAAATTATTAAAGAATATTCTAAACATAACTTAATACCCAGAAATGACTTATTAATGTCTATAAATTGTATAGACGTAGATTGTAAATCCTTAGATAAATGCCCTTGCGGAGGAAATAATTATTCACCTCCAATAGCTCATTTTGAAATTCCACAGATTGTAAATGATTTAGCACAAGAATCTGTAGAATTTATTGGTAGTATAGATAGACAAGTAATGTTTAAAGTTTATACTAGTACAGCATATCAATATCATAAAAATCAAAGGAGAGGATCTGAAAAACCGTATGTTTATATAGAACCTACACCAAATGAAAATAATATGTACGACGGATGAATTTTTAATGCTCCTTTACTTAAAAAAATATCTGTAATTGCAATTTTTAAAGATCCCAGACAATTAATGCAATTTGATTGTTGTAAAGATGATACAATTGAAAATTATTCATTTATATCTACAGAAGTTAAAAAAAGACTTACAGAGAAAAAATTAAGATTCTATAGAGGATTTTTAAACATTCCTACTCCTAACAATCAAATTCCAAAATAATGAAAAAATATTCTTTTAATACAGCATACAGTCAAACAAGAGAACTTTACGGAGTAGAATTAAACCCTGATGAATTTGAAACCTTAGGGTTAATAGCCTGGGATAGAATAGGGAATAAGGAATACAAATTATATAAATATTTAGTAACACCAGATCAAAATGATTTAGGAGAGTGATACGTTGATTTGCCCTGTAATGTAGATATTATAGAAGCTATAACTGCTAATTATGAAGATTACCAAAAAACTTCTAATCAATATTTATCAGGAAATATGCAAAATGGGTGAATTGAAGGATATATTGAATCTCGCAAATATAATGTAGGCTCATTATACTCGTCAGGTAAATTTGTAAAATATAGACAAGAAGGTAATAGAATTATATTATCAGATAAGTTTAATGAAATTTATATATTATATAAAGGCATAATTGCAGATGAAGATGGCTTACCTTATTTAAACAGTAAAGAATTGGACGCTATTGCAGCTTTTGTAGCACAAGCAACTTTTTATAAACAGGCCCTTATGACAAGAGATGCAAACACTATGCAATTAGCTCAAATACTAGATCAAAAATGAAAAAATCTTTGTTCTCAAGCTAGAGTTGCAGAGTATATAAATCAGAATGAGATGGATGAAATATTAAATGTGGCCACTTCTTGAGATAGAAAAAGATTTGGAAAGAGTTATAAACCAATTAGATAATATATGAGAGTATTTTATCATCATGGTCTATCTTTCCAAGATTTATATACAAACACTTCTAAAAATATTACTGATAAAAATTCTAGATTTTTTAGGAATAATTATGGAGCATCTAATTTAAATGATGGTCTCTCATTACCATTTAAATATATCCTAGGATTAATTTTTAAATATATTATAAATAACAAAGTTAGATTTATAGTTCCGTATGTAGCTAGAGCCTGGATTGATTTTGAAACTATATCCGAAGAAGATTTTGAGGCTTGGAGACAAAATGGAGGATTACAAGAAATAGATTTTATAGAGTCAGATTTTAAAGGATACATATTAAAATATACTTATGGTACTTATAAGTATCAAAGAGACATGAGAATATATTTAGGAGGTGACTTAAAAAAGTCTTTTCTAAGTAAGATAAATTCTGGAGTTAAGTTCTATACAACAGAGGATGTGAATATTAAAAATTTTATAGAAGAAGTATATAAAGAATTTCCTTTATTATCAAAAAAAGAAATTGATAAATTAATTAAGCATGGATTTTTACGGCTCAACTCTGCTATAAAAAATAGATGTGCTATTTCATTAAAATCCCAAAAATGATTTAATTGAGCAGCTTATTTTGGACAGCTTCATTATGATGAACAGAGGAGGCTAAATCAGCATGTTTTTTTAATGGAAAAAAAACTTAGAAAATTAGAATCCTGAAAAAGAACTCCATTTGACGGATATTATTATATTCAGATGCACCAAAAAGAATTTGAAGAATGAGCAGAGTTAAATAAAAAGGCTAGAACTTTATTGATATTTAAAAAATCCATAGCTAGAAAAATTATGGATGAATGTATACATAGATACAATCCAGCTTATATTTTTAGATTTGAAAGAAAAAGCTTTAAAGGATATTATCATAGAGTTTATAACGAAACACTTAGAGATGTTACATTTATGGGGTATGCAATAAATAGAAAATTTGTGCCTTCTAATTGAACATGAAAAAAATTAATAAAAGAATATGAAAAAGGAAACAGTGAATACGTTTGGTAAAGGATTAAACTATGATTTAAATCCAATGACTACCCCAAGTGACATTCTTACAGATAATATAAATGGAACCTTTATTACGTTTAATGGAGATGAATTAATTCTTCAAAATGATTCTGGAAATACCAAAATAATCAAAACAAAAGAAACCCCAAATGAGCCGGATGAATATATATCTTTACCTGATGGATTTCAACCTATTGCAATTAAAGAGAGGGGTGGAATTTTGTATATAGTTTCAGCTAGAAGTATTTTACTCAACTCTAAAGAATTTTCTGAAAAAGAAAACTATTCTGTTGGAGAAATTGTTACAATAGGTGGAGTCTATTATTATGTATCAACTCCAATTACAGCCGGTCAAATTTCAGAATCACTGCTTTTAGATGAATCTAGTCAATATTTTCTTAGTTTAGAGTCTGGAGATTTAGTACAGTTAGAAAATTCTATAGATGGACTTAATTCTATAGATGGACTTATTAAATTAGGAGCTATAGAATATGCTGCTGAAAATTTAAAAAAACTAGGGGTAGAATTTACAGAGGAGGTAGAATTTGGCAGTTATCCTAGTCCAGAAGTATATGAGGAAAATTTAGAGATTAGTATAGACGACTCTCTAAAAGAATTGAATTCATTTTTTATGCCTACAACTTTAAATGATAGGATATTTACTGCTGGAACTTGTCTA